>CAITDH010000095.1 GCA_903891045.1 uncultured Desulfobulbaceae bacterium
GATGTTGCTGTAATTTCTTTTGTGACGTTATCCATTGGTGGTGGAACGAACTACATAATCTTGAAACGGGAAAAGTAGTCGGAACACAAAGGGAACGAATATATTTTATAAGCGAGAAAAATGATCTAACAAGACAGATGGACGCCGACCGCCCGAAAAAGCCGGGCGTGCGGTTCAAGGCCGACCCCAATCATCCAAAGGAGGTTTGTTATGTTCCCCACCAAGCAATCACATGTGCCCTATAGCTGCTTCATATATTTATTGTTCTTCGCTCTGTTTGTCTCCATTCCGAGCGCTGGTCATGCACAGGTGGCACGTATGGAGATTCATCCGTTCCAGTCAGTAACACTCACCGACCAGCAGTTTCTTGTGGGAGAAAAGGTTGGCAAGCCCGTTACCCTCGCGGGGGAGCTTCGAATACCTCGTCCGGGCACTGATCGACTGCCGGTCGTGATTTTGCTACATGGCTCATCAGGTATAGGTAGCTATGTCACCGATTGGGAAGCGGATCTGCATGCCATGGGTGTGGCGACTTTCATTGTCGACAGTTTCACGGCACGAGGGATCGTCAACACCACCTCTGATCAAACGCAACTCGGCCGGTTGGCAATGATCTTCGACGCCTATCGGGCGCTCGAACTGCTCGCCAAACATCCGCGGATTGACCCGGCGCGTATTGCTATCATGGGGTTTTCGCGGGGTGGCCAGGCCGCGGTTTATGCGAGCATGAAGCGCTTTCAGCGGATGTACGGGCCGGGCAACCTGGAGTTCGCCGCGTACATTGCCTTCTTTCCCGACTGCACAACAACGTATCATTCCGACACCGAGGTTTCCAATCGACCGATTCGGATCTTTCATGGCACCGCGGACGACTATACCCCAGTTGCCGCGTCTCGCGCCTATGTTGAGCGACTGAAGGCGATAGGCAAAGATGTGCAGCTGACAGAATATGAAGGAGCTGCGCACCACTTCGCTAGGCAAGAGTACAAAAAGCCTGTAAAGCTTGAGAAAGCATCGACTACAAGACAATGTCAGCTTGCGGAGGCAGAGAATGGGGTTATCATCAACGTGAAGACCAAGGAACCCTTCACCTACGCGGATCCTTGCGTGCAGCGCGGGCCGACTTTGGCTTACAATGAGAAGGCGGCAACCGAATCTAGAAAAGCGATCAAAGAATTGCTTACCACTGTACTGAAACCTTAGAGTCAGATACAAAGGTATCATCGCCGAGAATGACACGCTTAGCTCCCTGTACTGCCAAGCAGATGCTTGGTTCATACATGCCGCTGATCGGTTCGGTCGGCTCGACTCTCCGGAACAGCGACAAGCCAGGTACGGCATTTGTGTGCAACTCGCCATTTTCAGTCCATCGGGCAATACGTCCTGCTAAAGCCGCAACCGCCATCTCAAGGCGGTTATCAGCACTTCTCTCTGAAACCAGGCTACTTTCCATGATATCCTCCTGATGAAATCAGTAGCGTACGACTTTTATTGTTACAACCATATTTCGATGATTAACAGTATTAGGCACTAATTCGACAGGATTGTTCTATCTCTCTTTGAAATTTCAGGAGTAGGATACGATCATCAAAAAGCAGCAAGAACAGGCAAAGGAGAAATCAATGCAAAAACGTATATTGGGAAAAAGTGGTTTGGAGGTTTCCGCTCTCGGACTCGGCTGCATGGGGATGAGTTTTTCGTATGGGCCACCTAAAGACAAACAGGAAATGATTGCTCTCATCCGGACAGCTGTGGAGCGCGGCATAACATTCTTCGATACTGCTGAAGTCTATGGCCCGTTCATCAATGAGGAACTGGTCGGCGAAGCGCTCTCACCTCTGCGAGACCAGGTCGTGATTGCCACTAAGTTTGGTTTCGATACCAGCGTCGATCCACGAGCTATGAATGGGAGCGGTCCGGTATTAAACAGCCGGCCGAAGCATATCAAGGAAGTAGCTGAAGCCTCACTCAAGCGACTCAAGACCGATGTTATAGATCTCTTCTACCAGCACCGCGTAGACCCGGATGTGCCAATCGA
>CAITDH010000096.1 GCA_903891045.1 uncultured Desulfobulbaceae bacterium
AAAAGCTTTTCACGCACAGACTGGACAGATGAATCCATCCGGCCATCTCACTCGGGTCAAAGTCTCGGCACAAGCTTCTTCGATACCAAATCGACGCTGCCATTCTAGAAGAGACAGTTCGGCCATCTTCATAACGAAACCTCCTTTATTCGCTTGGTTTCTTGCTCTTGTTATGAAGATAATCATTCAACTGAAAATAGGGCAGAACCATAAAAAATAAAAGCCGACGTTTCTTGTTTGAAACTCAAGCAAGCAGACTCAGTGCATCAACCTGTATTGAAATATATACGTCGCTATCCCGCAGAAATACCCGGCCAGGGCCAGCGGCCCAATACGGCGGGCATACCAGAAGAACTCAATTTTCTCCAGTCCCATTGCCGCCACACCGGCCGCCGAGCCAATAATCAGGATCGAACCACCTGTCCCGGCACAATAGGCCATGAACTCCCAAAGGAAAGAGTCCGGTGGAAACTGGGCCAGGGGATACATGCCCATAGAGGCGGCAACCAGAGGAATGTTATCGACAATGGCAGAAACAAGACCAATAATCACAACAATAACCGACTGATTGCCCACCTTGACATCGAGCCACTGGGCCAGGGATGGGAGCATGCCATTAGCTGAGAGGGTGGCCACTGCCAGCAGGATGCCAATGAAGAACACCACTGATGCCATATCGATACGCTTGAGCGCTTTACTCAAAGTGAAGTGCTCCTTCTCCTCCATAGATTTATTGCGATGCAAAATATCACCCACCAGCCAGAGCACACCTAAGGCCAGGAGGATACCAAGATAGGGCGGCAAATGGGTCACCGCCTTGAATATCGGCACAAAGATCAGAGACCCCATACCCATACAAAACATGATTGTTTTCTCGAACCGGGTAGTGCTAATGCCTCCCTGTTCCACCCTGTCAGGAGCCACAACCTTGCCTTGCAGCATAAAAGAGGCCATAATCAGAGGAATCACCATAGAGACCGTGGAGGCCAGGAAAGTAGCCTCCATGATATTGGTCGTGGTAACCTGACCACCGATCCAGAGCATGGTGGTAGTCACATCACCAATCGGAGTCCAGGCGCCACCGGCATTGGCAGCGATGACAATAATCCCGGCAAAGAATAGACGCTGATTATGATCCTTGAGCAGACGCTTCATCAGCGCGACCATGACGATGGTGGTGGTCATGTTGTCAAGGATGGAAGAGAGGTAAAAGGTGATAAAGCCAATGATCCAGAGCAGGGTCGATAACCTGGTGGCCTTGATGCGTGAGGTGATGACCTCAAACCCGCCGTGGGAGTCAGTCACCTCAACAATGGTCATGGCGCTGATCAAAAAAAAGACAATGGCCGCAGTTTCCGCCAGCTTTTCCGTGAGCTGCTCGACTACTGCCTGAACACCCAGCGGACTGGCAAGAGAATAAAGGGTCCACATCAGGCCCGCCGCAATGAGCGCCGTGGCCGACTTGTTGATTTTAATAGGGTGCTCAAGGGCTATCATCGCATAGCAGAAAACGAAGACAACTGCAATCATGGTCATCATGGCTCATTTCTCCTGGTAAAACAGGGGATGGTATAAAGAATCCACCCCTAGAGGGGGTGGTATTGAGTTTACCCCTACAAGGGGATAAGTTTGCCTCTTGCCCCCCTAAGGAGACGAGGTTTGTTATCCCCACTTTATTGCTAAAATAACCGAAGTTGTTCTTTCTCGGCCTTACGTTCTTGGGATTCTTGAGACTTCACATATTTTCGTATTTTATCAGCATCAAGCCCTACAGTATCCACGCAATAGCCTCTGGCCCAAAAATGATTGCCACAATAGGGCTTTTTCTTCAAATTGCGAA
>CAITDH010000097.1 GCA_903891045.1 uncultured Desulfobulbaceae bacterium
ATTTCAAAACGGAGGTAGTAATGCAAAGCAACCAGACCTTTGCTTATCTCTTCAGGGCCAGGGGCGTAAGCCGCCGGGACTATCTCAAGTTTTGTTCGCTTACGTCAGTCTATCTTGGTCTCTCCCCATCTATGGTGCCTGCTATTGTCCAGGCCATGGAAAACAAGCCTCGAACTCCGGTTCTCTGGATTCATGGTCTTGAGTGTACCTGCTGCTCTGAGTCGTTTATTCGTTCCTCTCATCCCACGATTGAGGATCTCCTCTTCAACATGATCTCTCTTGATTATGATGATGTTCTTAGCGCTGCGGCTGGCAATCAGTTGGAGGATGTGCGTCGCAAGATTATGAAAGAGTACAAGGGGAAGTACATTCTTGCCGTTGAAGGTAATGCCTCCACGAAAGATGATGGTGTCTACTGTATGGTTGGCGGTGATTCATTCCTGAATACCCTGAAAGAGACTGCGGCGGATGCGGCGGCCATTATTGCCTGGGGCACCTGTGCCTCATTCGGCTGTGTGCAGAATGCCGATCCAAATCCCACGGGCGCTGCTCCGGTTTCTGATATTATCAAGGACAAGCCTATTATCAAGGTGCCGGGCTGTCCGCCGATTTCAGAGGTTATGACGGGTGTTATTACCCATTTCCATACTTTTGGTACCCTTCCTGAACTTGACAATCTCGGTCGTCCAAAAGCATTTTACAAGACGCGTGTTCATGACAAATGCTACCGTCGCGCCTTTTTTGATGCGGGGATGTTTGTCAGAAGCTTTGATGATGATGCCACAAGAAAAGGGTGGTGTCTCTACAAGATGGGATGCAAGGGGCCGACAACCTACAACGCCTGTTCAAAGATTCAGTGGAATGGTGGGACGAGTTTCCCGATTGGTTCCGGTCACCCATGCATTGGCTGTTCCGAGCCTCATTTCTGGGACAGGGGGCCTTTCTACAGCAGACTTGCCGAAGTTCCGTTCCTTGGCAGCGACAGCAATGCTGACAAAATTGGCGTCATAGCGGTTGGCGCGGCTGCGGCCGGTGCTGCTGCTCATGCGGCCGTTACTGCGGTGAAAAAGGCAAAATCAGACAAGCTTGATAATGATAAAGCATAACCAGGGAGCAAGCTCATGGCGAGAAAAATAGTTGTTGATCCGATTCCCCGTATTGAGGGACATCTGAGAATAGAGGCGAAGCTGAATGACAGTAATGTGATTGAAGATGCGTACTCCAGCGGTACGATGTGGCGCGGTATTGAGGTGATTCTCAAGGGGCGTGACCCGAGGGATGCCTGGGCGTTTACGGAGCGAATCTGTGGTGTGTGTACGACGGTTCATGCGCTGGCGTCGGTGCGGTGTGTCGAGGATGCGCTTGGTATTGATATTCCGGTCAATGCCCGTATTATCCGGAACCTGATGAATGCGACACAGGTGACGCAGGATCATCTGGTGCATTTTTATCATCTTCATGCGCTTGACTGGGTTGATGTGGTCAGCGCGCTGAAGGCTGATCCAAAACAGGCGTCGGCTATTGCGCAGAGTATCTCTTCGTGGCCGAAATCGTCGGTTGGATACTTCAAGGATTTGCAGCAGCGTCTTGTCGGCTTTGTCGAAAGCGGCCAGCTTGGCATTTTCTCTAATGGGTACTGGGGCCATCCGGCTTACAAGCTTCCCCCTGAGGTGAACCTGATTGCGGTGGCGCACTATCTTGAGGCGCTTGATTTCCAGAAAGAGATTGTCAAGATTCATACTATTTTTGGCGGCAAGAATCCTCATCCCAACTATCTGGTGGGAGGCATGGCCTGTGCCATCGATCCCAACAGCGATACGGCGATCAATATCGAGCGTCTCTCGATGATCAAGAAGATTATTGACGATACTACCACCTTTATTGATCAGGTCTATATTCCTGATCTTATCGCTATTGCGGGATATTACAAGGGATGGCTGCATGGCGGCGGTCTTGGCAACTATCTCAGCTATGGTGATTTTCCTGAGACCTCTCTTGCTGATTTCAAGACGTTGCTCTGGCCGAGAGGTGCGATTCTGAACAAGGATCTTGCCAATGTGATTGATGTTGATCCTCGTGATGCTTCGCAGGTGACTGAGGAGGTGAGCCACAGTTGGTACACCTATTCCGGTGGAGATGGCAAGGGGCTTCATCCGTGGAAGGGTGAGACCAACCCAACCTATACCGGCCCGAAGCCGCCGTTTGAGCATCTTGATACCGACAAGAAGTACAGTTGGCTGAAGACGCCTCGCTGGAAGAACAATCCGATGGAGGTTGGTCCGCTTGCCCGTGTGCTGGTTGCCTACGCCAAGGGTGATCCCATGATCAAGGAGACGGTTGGTTTGGTGTTGTCGAAGCTTGAGGTTGGCCCGGAGGCGCTCTTTTCAACGCTTGGCCGTACGGCGGCCCGTGGCATTGAGTGCAAGCAGACGGCCGGATTTATGCGCCATTACTATGATCAGTTGATTGCCAATATCAAGACCGGTGATTACCGCACCTTCAACAGCGATCGGTGGGATCCATCTTCCTGGCCTGAAGAGTGCAAGGGATTTGGCTATACTGAGGCTCCGCGTGGTTCGCTTGGTCACTGGATTCAGATCAAGGACAAGAAGATCAAGGAGTACCAGATTGTGGTGCCTTCTACCTGGAATGCTTCGCCACGGGACGCGAATGGCAATTCAGGGGCTTATGAGTCGGCGCTGAAAGGGACGCCCATGATCAATCCTGAACAGCCGCTTGAGATTCTCAGAACGGTGCACTCATTTGATCCGTGTCTTGCCTGTGCCTCTCATCTGTTCGACATGAACGGCAATGAGATCACATCGGTCACAATCGTTTAAACGGAGTTCGTCATGGGAAGAATAATTGAAGAGATCTATGTATGGGGGTTGCCGGTCAGGTATTATCACTGGATCAACGCCCTGTGCACGGTTGTTCTTTTTGTAACAGGCCTCTATATCGCGGCTCCTGTGCTGAACCCTCCGCTTGGTGAGGCGGTCTGGTACAAGGGGCTGGCCTGGTGGCGGTATCTCCATTTTGCCTCGGCATTTATTTTTATCGCCAACTTTCTTTTCCGCATGTATTGGGCGCTGTTCAGCGGCGACCGTTATGCGCGATTCGGCGGTTTCAGGCCATGGTCACCGGCGTGGTGGGGCCAGCCGTTTAAGGAACAGGTGGAGTCCTATCTTTTCTTGAGATCGGAAGAGCCGAACTATGTTGGTCACAACCCGGTTGCAGCGCTGGCCCACTTTATTTTTATCTTCTGCGGCTCCAGTTTTATGATTTTTACGGGGCTTGCGATGTATGGTGAGAATAATCCCGGCGGTTTCAGTGAAATCTGGTTTGGATGGCTGATACCGTTGTTTGGAGGCAGTTATACCCTCCATTTTGCTCACCATCTGATGGCATGGATTTTTCCGCTCTACGTCATCATGCACCTTTATGCGGTTTTTCGCCATGATGTGGTCGATCGTACCAGTGTTACGTCGTCGATTATTACCGGCTTCAAGCATAAGGTCG
>CAITDH010000098.1 GCA_903891045.1 uncultured Desulfobulbaceae bacterium
ATCAATCAAGCTGAGCCACCTATTGAGGAACTGGTTGAGGATGTGATCGAGGACGAGCTGCCGACGACCCAAAGAGAGGAAATACAGTTTGACACGGAGGCGCTGATGTCTCCTGAAGCACCACTGGCCAAGCAGTTACATATTCTGCAGGATGAGCTCGCCAATTTTATCGGCCCGGCGGCAGTCCCAGTCTTTCACGAAGTCCTGAATACATGGTGTCAAGAACATACCCCGGCGCTGGATACCCTGAAGCACCTGATCCCACTGATGGACAAAGAGATCGATGACACTGAGGACATCAACACCTTCCATACCCATATAAAAGACCTCTTTCCCCAGGAGTAGCACTATGGCCTCTGCCAAAGATTTTAACAGATTAGCTCAGATCGATGGTGTTGCCCATTACATCCTGGTGCGAGGTGATGGCCAGGTTGTCAGCCAGAACATGGATGATGCAGCCAGTCTTGGCCCGATCATCGCCGCCGGCGGCACTAAATGCGACGCCCTTGCCGCCGACATGGGCGGAAATCGCTATGTTCATCTCTGTATTGAACGGGAATCCGGCAACGATCTCCTGGTGTTCTCACTGGGGCGCTACTACCTGGGCATTTTGAAACACGCGGAAGGCCAGCGCCATGAAATCATTGACAATGTGGTCTATTTTCTCCAGAATCTTTCCTGATGTCCCCTGCAAAAATCTCAGGGCCCAGACAAAATCACAGGCAACGTATTGATGAAACTTCCATCCGCCAGTGAAATGCGGGAACTTGACCGGTCTGCCATCGAAGAATACGGCATCCCGGCCATGGTCCTCATGGAAAATGCCGGTTTAGGCACCGTTTTGATGATGGAGAAGGAGCTGGGTCCGGCTGCCAACACCTTTGCCCTCATCCTGATTGGTCCTGGCAATAATGGTGGGGATGGCCTGGTTATAGGGCGTCACCTGCACCAGCGCGGCTGTGAGCCGATCTTTATCTTCCTGGTTGCCCCGGAGAAACTGCAGGGGGATGCGGCCGGCAATCTGCACATTGTCAAAAAACTGGCGTTTCCTCTGCATGTGCTGGACTCGACAGCCCGCGTCCAGACCCTTCCCGCTCTGTATCAGCAACTGACTGCAACAGGTAAACCCTGTTACGCCATTGTCGACGCCCTGTTTGGCACCGGACTGACCAGGGCAATCGATGGCCACATGGCAGAGCTGATCCAACTCATCAATGCCGAGACATGGAGCGCAGGTATTCCCAGGATTGGTGTTGATATCCCCTCCGGCCTGCACGCGGATACCGGCAGGATCCAGGGTACCTGCATCCCTGCCGATCATACCGCCACCTACGGCTGCGCCAAACCGGGGCAACTGCTCGAATACGGGTTGGAGGTCTGCGGCAGGCTGCATGTTATTGATATCGGCATCCCGCCTGCGGCCTTGTCCGCCCTGGCCATCCAGCAGGAAGCCTTTACGAACCAGAACGCGGCTCACGAGCTTGCCAAAATAAAACGGTCAGCCACGTCCCACAAGGGAAGCAACGGCCATCTTCTGGTCCTGGCCGGATCCATCGGCAAGACCGGGGCAGCTATCCTCAGTGTCAAGGGGGCCCTGCGGAGTGGATGCGGTCTGGTCAGCCTCTGCTGTCCCCAGGATCTCAACGCCATCTTCGAGACCCGGCTTGTTGAGGCCATGACCATCCCCCTGCCTTCCTCAAACTCAATAATCGGTATCGAGGATCTCGCCACCATCGAACAGCACCTGCATGGGAAGAAAGCCATTGTCATTGGCCCAGGGCTAGGCCAGGCTGAACAGACGGCCCAACTTGTCCTGCACCTCTATCATACGGTAGAGGTCCCCATGGTGATCGATGCCGACGCCCTCAATATCCTGGCAAACTCCAAAAATCAGCTTCAGCCGCCGCCTGGCCCCCGGATCTTCACCCCTCATCCCGGCGAGATGGCCAGAATTCTGGGGATCTCCGTTGCCAAGGTCCAGGAAGACAGGATTCAGGCAGCGCGAACGGCATGTCTGCTCTTGGATCAGGCGACAGGACTTTGCACGGTTATCCTGAAGGGCGCTGGCACGGTTATCGTCTCAGAGGGCGGGAAGACCTGGATCAATACCACCGGTAATCCCGGAATGGCGACAGGAGGAATGGGAGATGTACTCAGCGGGATCATCGGGGCCTTAATCTGTCAGGGGCTTTGCCCGCAAGAGGCCGCCGGCACCGCTGTTTATCTCCACGGAATGGCTGGAGATTTATTAGACGACATCATGGGCACAGGTTACAGCGCAACAGAGCTTGCCGACACCTTGCCCCGGAGCATCAAACAATTAAACAAACAAGGAGCAATCTCATGCTAACTGCCCGTGATATCATGACTCGCGAAGTCATTACCGTAACAGATGAATCCACCGTCAAAGAACTGGCCAGAATTTTGTCTATACACCAGATAAGCGGTGTACCGGTCATTGATGACAAGGGAAGGCTTGTTGGGGTGGTTACCGAAAGTGACCTGATTTATCAGACCAAAAAAGTCCACATTCCCACGGTGATCACCATCCTTGACTCCGTCTTTTATCTTGAGAATCCGGATAAAATGGGCGATGAGATGAAAAAGATAGCCGGTACCAAGGTAAAAGACATCCTGACCAGCTCGCCTGTCACCGTGACCGAGGACACCCTGCTGGATGAGATCGCCACGATCATGGCGGAAAAGAACATGCACACCCTGCCGGTTGTCAATCAGGACATCTTGGTGGGGGTCATCGGCAAAAAAGATATCATCAGGACCCTGATTGATTAGGTGCCGTTATGAACAGAGCAAGGCCATTTTTGCTTTGTTCATTTACGGCACCTTATGCCGCTTCCAGGAAACAGCAATCTTTTCCGGCTGTTTCCTGGAAGCGGCGTCCAGCAGATGACCTACAAGGCAAATTCCATCATGCCAGCCGCAGCAAGGCATTGACAATGGCTACGGCAACCGGGCTTCCGCCCTTGCGGCCAAGGGCGGTAATAAAAGGATAATCTTTCTGCGCCAGAAGCTCTTTGGATTCAGCCGCATTGACAAAGCCCACCGGCACCCCCACCACCAGATCGGGCCTGATCTTGCCGGCGGCAATAAGCTCCATCACCGCCAACAGGGCGGTGGGGGCATTGCCGATGGCGACTATCCCCACGTTGTCATCTCCGGCCAGGGCCAAGGCCGTCTCGGAACGGGTCAATCCCAGCTGACTGGCCCGGGCGGCAACCTCCGGCTCCCCCACCCGGCAGATAACCTGACCACCGAACTTCCCCAGAAAAGAACGACTGATCCCGGCGGCGGCCATGTTCACATCGGTCAGCACATTTTTCCCAGCCCGAATTGCGGCAAGCCCGGCAGCAATGGCCTGACTGTGAAAACGCAGATTGGCGGCAAAGCCAAAGTCCCCGGTGGCATGGATCACCCGGCGCACAATGGCAAACTCTTCCAGAGAATAATCGCTTATTAAACAGCCGGTCTGACCGGCAAACTCGCGCTCAATAATCCGAAAACTTTCCGCCTCGATCTCCAGGGGTTTTATCTGCTGCAATGTGACCATTTTTACTCCTTCACGGCTTGACACATCAGCCATCGTTCAAAAAGAGAACTACTTATAACTTTTTCCTGTCTATCAAAATAATTACCCCAAAAAACCATTAAACAGTTGGATACCATGCCCAGCAAAAGAGCCGATCACTCTGCAACCATCAAGGGGTATCTTCGGCGTAGAGCCAGACCTGATTCCGGCCACGTTCCTTGGCTTGATAAAGGGCCTTGTCAGCCATGCCAACCAGCTTGTCACCTGTGTCCGGGATGTGGGCGTTGAGAGAAGCGACTCCGATGCTGCAGGATACCTGCCGACTGTGCTGATCATCCTTGTAAAGATGGGATTCCGCCAAAGCACGGATCTTTTCGGCACGGTTCGCCGCAGACTCCAGATTGGTATGAGGGAGAAGGATGACAAACTCCTCGCCTCCGTATCGTGCACAGATATCCGTTTTTCTCGATTGAATAGGCAAAAGAGCAGCAAATTCCTCCAGGACCAGATCACCAAACGCATGTCCGCAACTGTCATTGATCTTTTTAAAGTAATCAAGATCGAGGATCAAACAGGAAAACTCATATCGATGCCGAACCGCCAGGGCAAACTCCCGGTCAAGCGTTTCTTGAAAATATCGTCGGTTGTAGAGACCGGTAAGCCCGTCCCGACTGGCCTGATATTCGAGCCTTTTATTCAGCTCCTCCACCTGTTTAACGTATTGCCTGGCCCGAAGATGGATCTCCACCCTTGCTATCAACTCCTCTTCGATAAAGGGTTTACACAGGTAATCAGTAGCCCCTGATTTGAAGAAAGAAAGGACAAGATCCTTTTCGTTAAAGGCGCTCACTACGAGAATTGGCACTTGATCCAGTTTTTGCTTTTGACGGATGAGCTTGCAGACTTCATCCCCACGCATCTCCGGCATCATATAATCGGTGAGGATCAGATCCAGGGTCCCTGGAAAATTCTCAATAATCTGGATGGCCTCCAGACCGTTGGATGCACTCAGAACCGTGACGCCGATGCGCATCAGAATCATCTGGATAACCCTTCTGACCGAAGAGGAGTCATCAATAACCAGGACGGTCATCCCGGCAAACAGCTCAGGGGGAAAAAGGATATTATTGACTATCTTGACAAGATCATGCGGCTGGAACGGTTTGGAAACGAAGACGGTGACCCCGAGCTGAAAGCCATGCCGGCGGTTCTCCAGGGTATCTTTAGCGGAAACAAAGATGATCGGGATCCCGACATGCAGATTTTCACCCGGTTTTTTGGGTTTTTCAAGAAGACGCTCACAGACCTCAAATCCATTCATAACCGGCATATCAATATCAAGGGTGATCAGATCGGGTTTCTTGTCCAACCATTCGATCATGACCAGAGCCTCCATGCCGTTTTCCGCAGTCAGAACCGTATAACCATCCTCTTCCAGTTCCTTGGCGATGATCGCCCGCATGGTAGAGCTGTCATCGACAATCAAGACGGTTTTACCTTTCAATGTACTGACCTCCCTGCTTGATCTTCATCCTGTCTCCATAAAGTCGTTGACACCAAACAATACTTTTTTTAACGGGAAACAGGTTTCCGTGCACGCTAAGCCGCTGTAAATAAATAACATGACCACCTGAATAGCCAGAGCGGCATAAGGAGCCGTAACAAAATAGTTATAAAGAGACAAGTTATTTTGTAACGGCTCCTAATTTTGCATCTGCCAAATATAATTATAAAAAGCATCGACGTTTTTTTCTGTCTGGCCAAAATGGAGATGCAGATACCCGCCCACCGTATTACCAACCTTGAATCCTTCCTTCCGTCCATCCTCCAGTTGGTAGATGGTTTCAACGTCCGGGGTCATCCGGTCAATCACCGAATAATGAAACTCATGACCGTGCAGCACCTCGCCCTTTTTCCCCCACAGGCAGTCCATCTTCAGGCGTGGCTGACGATAGCCAAGACGGGACAGGCGACTTTGCATCCGCACTGTTGCCGGAAAGACCCCGGCCATTGCGTGCACCTTCCCTTCCAGGTCGATCAACTCCTCACACAGGTACATAAATCCGCCGCACTCCGCATGGATCACGCCGCCGCCATGTGCCCAGGCAGCAATGGCAGAGCGCATCGAAACATTGCGACTCAAGGCCTCGGCATGGAGCTCGGGATAGCCGCCGCCAAGATAGAGGGCATCCATACCCTCGGGGAGTTTTTGATCATTCAAGGGACTGAACAGAAGCAGCTCAAAGCCGGCTTTTTCAAGAATGGCCAGGTTATCTTCATAATAAAAACAGAACGGCAGATCGCGGGCCACGGCCAGTTTAAGCGGGGACCGACAGGGATGACCTGATGCCGTGGGAGCCAGGGGCGATGGGAGCGGCGACGGCCAGGGATGGCCTAATGCCGCGGGAGCCAGGGATGGCGGGAGCGGCCTGGCCGGATATTGAAAGGAAGAGACAACCTGTTGGCCGCCCCTGCTGGCGCCAAGGGACAACAGGGCATCCAGGTTAATATGCTTTTCAACGGCGGCAATCAGCCCGGCAAGCTGGATTGCATTCAACGGCGCCTCTTCTCCCATGTGCAGGCCAAGATGACGATCAGGGATCTCAAAACGGATGTCACGCGGGAAAAACCCCAATATCTGGGCCTGACAGGACTGTTCCACTGCTCCGCGAATCAGCTCGACATGACGATCAGAACCAACCCGGTTAAAGATCACCCCTTTGATCTGCACGTCAGGATTGTACACCTCAAAACCCTTGAGCACCGCGGCCACACTCTCGGCCGCTGAACGGGCGTCAATGACCAGGACAACGGGCAGGGCCAGAGCCTCTGCCAGGGCGGCCGAGCTGGAGGGACCGCCATCAAAAAGGCCCATCACCCCTTCCACCACCCCTACGTCGTGACCAGAGAGCCGCTGATGAAAGGTGTCCCGGCAAAATTCCCGGCCGCACATCCGCAGATCAAGGTTGGAGGAGATCCGGCCCGTCACCATCCGATGCAAAGTGGGGTCAATAAAATCAGGCCCGCACTTGAAGGGCTGCACCGTCAGTCCTCTCGCCGCAAACGCTGCCAAAAGCCCCAGGGTAAGGGTAGTTTTCCCGGAACCGCTTGTGGTACCGCCAATCAGAAAGGCCGGAATCGGGGTATCAGAAGACAGATGACCGAGGTCAGAGGTCGAGGCAATTAAATTTTGTGGCATCATCTCACCAGCACAGTGCTATTCGTCTCAATAAAAGCAGGAACATCAACACCAGCGCCGATCCTACCAACATCAACCGGTTAGTGACCAGGATATCGGTAGCCACAAGCTCGCGCGTCCGATCCCCCATGGTTGGCTTGGCAACAGTTTGACCAAAATAGACGGAAGCCCCGCCCAATTGCACCCTCAGGGCCCCGGCTACCGCCGCCTCCGAATGACCGGAATTAGGGCTGGCATGGCACAAACGGTCCCGGAGGAAAATCCGCAGGGAACCTTTCCCATCCAGGCCAAGAAGAAAAGAGGCAAGCACCAGGAACAGGCTACTCAGGCGGGCCGGGATAAAATTGGCCACATCATCCAATCTGGCCGCGGCCCAGCCAAAGGCCAAATAACGCTCATTTTTATAACCGAACATCGAATCCATGGTATTCACCGCCTTATAGCCAATGGCGCAGAAGGCCGCCAGCACGACCGGATTCATCGTCAGAGACGGGGCACAAATCGCCCCCACTATCCCATAAAAAAGAGGGGCTGCCACCCCATCGACCATATTCTCGGCCACCGTTTCCACACAGGCCCGGATCACCCCGGCCCGGTCAAGGGCTGCCGTATCCCGGCCCACAATCATCCCCACCGCCTTACGTCCGGCCTGAAGACCGGCATCCCCTTCCTGTTGCAAGGCCGTAAAGACATCACGGCTATGACGGATCAGATCCCTGGCGGCAACCGAGGTATAGAGGAGAAAGACCGCCAGACCGGCAACCAGTTGTGATGCAATGAATGCAGCTACCTGAAACAGAACGGCAACCAGGGTAAGAGTTATGGCAAGGACGGCAAGGACTGTCACTATCCCGGCCAATCTTTTGCTTACAAAAAGTCGGCGGAAAAGCGCCTCAAATTTGACACAGAACCAGCCGACAATCCGCACCGGATGGGGAAACCAGCGGGGATCGCCCAAAAGCAGATCAAGGGCCAGGGCGCAGAGAATCTGCAACTCAAAAATTTGAAAAAACATCGTAACCACTTAGATTCCTTAGGCTGTTGATCATTTCAGGCAAGAAGCGCACTCAGTTAACAGAACTTCGCCCGAACCCTGTCAACAATCGCCGTCAATTCCGACAATTTAAGCCAGTGGAGAACCACGGTATAGAGACATGCCGCCAGAATAATCAACAACAAGACGGCCAGGAGTTGTTGAACCAGGCTGCCGATCAGAAGGCCAGCCAGAAGCATCCTGGCAAAAAAGAGGAGCAGGCTCATACAGAAAGTGGCGACAAATATCTTGGCCAGCCCTTTGAAAAGAGCGGCCAGTGAATAGCCCTCCATTTTTCGGTAAAGTACCGCGCTTAAAAAGAGAAAGTTCAAGAACATGGTGCAGGAGGTGGAAAGGGCAATGGCCTTATGCTGAAAGACGGTGATGGTCAGATTGATGATCAGGATATTGGCAATAACCGCCAGGAAACTGGCGATAACCGGAAAACGGGTATTATCAAGGGCATAGAAGACCGGCACCAGAATCTTGTTAGCCGAATAGGCAAAAAGTCCGACCGCATACAGGGTCAAGGTCTGGGCAGTGGCCACCGTATCGAGTGCAGTAAAGGCCCCTCGTTCAAAGATCAAGCGGATAATTGGTTCAGAAAGAAGGATGAGCCCGGCGGTGGCCGGGATGGTCAGGCAGAATACCATGGTGAGCGAAGAGACCAGGGTATCGCGCATGGCGGGGATATCCTTTATAGCGGCATGTCTGGCCATAACCGGCATAATGGCA
>CAITDH010000099.1 GCA_903891045.1 uncultured Desulfobulbaceae bacterium
GGGCGGGTAGCTCAGCTGGATAGAGTGTCGGCCTCCGAAGCCGAAGGTCGCGGGTCCGAATCCCGCCTCGCCCACCAGTAATTTTCTCAGTCATCCTGTTTCATAAGGGGATAGCCAAAATCTTGGCATCCCTTTCTCTTTTTGTCGTCGCAACATGTCGTGATCTCTCAGGAAAGAGATTGCGTGTCATTGTTTCATTTCCCCCTTCTTTATTCTCACATTTTTGCTGAAAAGAAATTTGTATCCTTTTGTTCATGTAATTTTCTTGAATATTAAAGGGCTTGTCGTAGTTGTCTTCTATTCATACCACAACATGTTGTAGAATCTCCTTGAGTAATGTCGCAAGGGTGGTGTATAAGTTTATGCGTTCCTTGTTTCTGTCAAACCTTTTCCCCTGAGGTTTTCTTCTCCAGAAAGCAGGATCGTCCAGGAAATTTCAGGTGAGCTCTTCCAGATTTATTGATGGACAAGACTATAACAAGAGGCACGATACGATGCATGATCACACCCAACAGGAAATGACCACCACCGCCGAGACAGTCCTGGCCCGGCGCTATTATCTGAAAGATGATGCCGGGCAGCCGGTGGAAACCTGGGAGACCCTTTGTCGCCGGGTGGCCGATGCCGTGGCTCAGGGTGGCGTTAATGCCGCGGGAACCAAGAATGGCGGGAGTGGTGACGGCCAGGGACGGCGGAGTGCTGAGTTGCGGGAAGAGTTTTTCCATCTGATATATCATCTCGATTTTTTGCCTAATTCGCCCTGTCTGATGAATGCCGGGACGGATTTGGGTCAGTTGTCTGCCTGTTTTGTCCTCCCTGTAGAGGACTCCATGGATGGTATCTTTACCGCTATCCGTAATGGGGCGCTTGTTCACAAGACGGGGGGAGGAACAGGATATTCTTTTTCTCGTCTTCGTTCCAAGAATGCAGCCGTCAGATCAACCCAGGGTGTTGCCTCTGGGCCCCTTTCTTTTGCCGCGGTCTTTGATGTTGCCACTGAAACCATTAAGCAAGGAGGGAAGCGGCGGGGGGCAAATATGGGGGTGTTGTGTATTGATCATCCTGATATCATGGAGTTTATCTGCGCAAAAGAGGACCAGAGCAAGTTTAATAATTTTAATTTCAGCGTGGCGATCACGGATGCCTTTATGGCGGCGGTGGAGGATGGCTGTGAGTACCATCTGATGGAACCGGGAACGGGTGTTGTTGTTGCCTGTCTTGATGCACGCAGTGTTTTTGAAAAGATTATTGATCTTGCCTGGCATAATGGGGAGCCGGGGGTGCTGTTTATCGATGCGGCGAACCGGGCCAATATGACTCCGCAACTGGGTGATTTTGAGGCCACCAATCCCTGTGGAGAGCAGTGGCTGCTGCCTTATGAGAGTTGTAACCTTGGTTCTATCAACCTGGCCAATTTTGTCACCAATGGCCAAGTTGATTATGGGCGTCTGAAAAAAGTCGCCCAAGCGGCCACCGTCTTTCTTGATAATGTGATTGACTGCAACCGCTTTCCTATCCCGGAGATTGAGGAGATGACTCTGAAGACCAGGAAAATTGGTTTGGGCATCATGGGGCTGCATGATATGCTGATTCAGATGGCTATCCCGTATGGCAGCGAGGAGGGACGGGGCTTGGCCGCCGAGGTGATGCAGCTTGTCCGTGATGCGGCTGAAGAACGCTCCATGCAGCTTGCGGAGGAAAAAGGGGCCTTCCCCGCCTATGATCCTGCCATTAATACCTATGGCGCCCGCCGCAATGCCGCTTTGACCTCGATCCAGCCAACCGGGACGGTCTCCATGATTGCCGATTGTGCCTCGGGTTGCGAGCCGTATTTCTCCATTGTCATGGTTAAGCATGTGATGGATGGGGACCGTTTGATTCTGGTCAATAAATACTTTGAACAGATTGCCCGCCGGGAGGGTTTTTATTCGGAAGAGTTGATGAGCAAGGTGGCGGATAGCGGCACGGTGATTGGCCATGAAGAGATCCCGGCGCGTTGGCAGGAGGTCTTTCGCACGGCGCAGGATATCAGGCCCGAGGATCATATTCGCATGCAGGGGATCCTGCAGCAGAGCGGGGTCGATTCTTCCATCTCCAAGACCATCAATCTGCCCAACAGTGCCACTCGTGAAGAGGTGAAGTTGTGCTATATGCTTGGCTACCAGCTGGGGTGCAAGGGGTTGACCGTTTATCGCGATGGCTCCAGGGATTCGCAGGTACTGAATGCCGGCGGGGAATCGACCGCAACCGAGCAGGTGGCGCTGGTATCCTGTGACGGCATGGTGAAAAAGAACCTGCCGGATACCTTGAATGCTAAGCGATATCGCTTGAAGGATCATGATCAGAAATCGGTCTATATTATTGTCTGTTTCGATGAGAATGAGAAGCCCATGGAGGTCTTTGCCAAATTCCCCTTTGATAACCGTATTGATCTGAAGGACAAATCAACGATGTGGACGACCACCTGTCGTCTGGTCTCCCTGGCCTTGCGTTTCAATATCCCTGTCGGTGAGATTATCAAACAGCTTGACCGCTCCAGCGGACATATGTTAGACCTTCCGGCACAGTTGAGTAAGCTGTTTAAGTCATTCATGGCTGGAACGCAGCATGGTTTTGCCAGTTCCTGTCCGGAATGCTCAGGTCAATTGATTTTTGAAGAGGGTTGTGAGACCTGTCATCAGTGTGGATACAGCAAGTGTTCGTGATGATTTGGTAACGTTTGATAAAGTTGAAAGGGCGAAAGGTGTGGCAATGGGAAAGATAGGAAGAAATGAACAATGCCTCTGTGGCAGTGGCAAAAAATTCAAACATTGTTGCTTGCCGAAACAACAGGCTGGGCTTGTTCCCAGAAGTACGGAACAGGCCTTTAAGATCTCTCTGGTTCATGAGATTGAGTTGATCCAGAAGGCGGCGGTTGAAG
Organism: uncultured Desulfobulbaceae bacterium; assembly: GCA_903891045.1. Classification (GTDB taxonomy): domain Bacteria; phylum Desulfobacterota; class Desulfobulbia; order Desulfobulbales; family Desulfocapsaceae; genus UBA2270. Next base: position 2,921 of record CAITDH010000099.1, read on the forward strand.
GAAAGCAGAAGATCAAAGAACTTGGGGTTTTTATTCTCTTTTCGACGGAGGAGGGTGATGCCTGGTTGCTTGAGATTACTGATTCTGACGGAGTGCAGTTGGTAAGGGGTGGTTTGGTACTCGATGTTCCCATTGATGAGAGCCGTGAGACCATTGAGATCAACTGGAGTCATACCTTTTCCCTTCCCAACCGTGCATTTGAGATCACATCTTATGCGGATCGATCTGTGCAGATATTGGCTGACTATCCAACCAGAGAGATTCATGCTTCAATGAAACGGATCAAAAAGAAATTCTCTGCAGAACAGCTCGGTATGGTTCATGTAAAACAGGATAAGCAGAGTACGGTTGTACCGTCAGCCTGACGAAATAAGTTGTTTCTGCTCGTGCGTAAAGTCCCCATGTTTTTGGTGATGGGGACTATCTTTTTTTATCCCATCAGTCTGGTGATACCCTCTCCCCCTACCTGCCAGGGTTTCCCGGAGCGGACAAGATTTGTCTCTATCCATATATGGCCTGCTGGCCTTGACCGTGTTGTGGGGTTTTGATCCCGGAAGACAGGGAACTCTTGTTAAGGTGGCCCTGAAAACAGTTGTCTTCTGCCTGGTTTATGGGATGACTGATGAGTTTCATCAGTCATTTATTTCTCAGCGTTCGGTCAGTGGACTGGATTTGTTGGCTGATCTGGCGGGGGCGATGTTGGTCTGCGGGATTTGGTTGTGGAGTAGACCGCTGCGTGTCCTCTTGGAATCATGGGATATGACCCTTGCCAAGCGGTTGAAAGGAGATTATGTTAAAAATAGATTTAAAGATGAATCTTCTTAGCTTTCAGCAGGGTGTGTGATTATGATTGGTCAAATGACAGGGGTAATGCCGCTTACAGGGACAGAACGGGTTCAGCGTTCGTCTGTAACTGACGGGACTTCCAGTACAAAAGATGATTTGTTGAGCAATCTGCAAGGCGGGGTTGACAGCACGTCTTTGTCATCGGCGGCTCTGGCTATGGCCAAAAACGTCCCTCCTGCAGGTGAGAGCAGTGAACAAGGGAAAACTGGGCCAGACGAGAGCGAGAAGGTGGCGGAAAAGAGTTTGCAGAAACGGATAGATATCAGAGTGTAGCCTGGTTAATAGAATTTTGTTGTTTGATAAAAAGGGGGGGGGAAACGCTCTTAGTAAGCGTTTCCCCCCCCCTTTTTTATTGTGCTTGTCGTCTATTTATCTGTGGTCGCGAAGAAGCCGGGCCATATCTTTAGCAAAATAGGTAAGAATGATATCGGCGCCAGCCCGTTTAATGGAGAGCAGGGTCTCGGCCATGACCTTATCTCCATCTATCCAGCCTCTTTCGGCGGCAGCCTTGATCATCGCATATTCACCGCTTACATGGTAGGCGGCAATGGGCAGGTCGAATTCATCCTTGAGTCTGGAGATGATGTCAAGATAGGCAACCGCCGGTTTGACCATGAGGATATCCGCCCCTTCCTCCACATCAAGTGTTGCCTCGCGCAGGGCCTCGCGGCTGTTGGCCGGGTCCATCTGGTAACTGCGGCGATCACCGAATTGCGGGGCGCAGTTGGCGGCATCGCGAAAAGGGCCGTAAAAGGCGGAGGCGTATTTGACCGCATAGGACATGATGGGGATCATCTCGAAGTCGTTTTCGTCAAGGGCGGCGCGAATTTCCGCCACCCGGCCGTCCATCATGTCGGATGGGGCTACCATGTCAGCCCCGGCCTGGGCATGGGAGAGGGCGGTCTTGGCCAGGATTTCCAGGGTGGCGTCATTGTCCACCGTGTTGCCGATCAGGCAGCCACAGTGGCCATGATCGGTGTATTCACAGAGACAGACATCGGTTGTCACCATCATCTCCGGCGCCTTGTTTTTTAATTCCTTGATGGCTCGCTGGATAATTCCATCCTTGGCATGGGCGCCGGAGCCGACGCCATCTTTTTTCTCCGGGAGGCCAAAGAGAATCACAGAACGAACGCCCAGTTGCAGGCACTCTTCCGCCTCTTTTTTCAGTTGATCCACCGAGAGTCGAAAGACGCCGGGCATGGAGGGAATCTCCTCCCGCTTGTTCTTGCCGGGCATGACAAACAGAGGATAGATGAGTTGTGAGGCCGAGAGAGTGGTCTCGCGGATCAGGGCACGGAAGGTCTCGTTGCGGCGCATGCGGCGTGGTCGATATTCAGGGAAAACCATGATGTGAACTCCTTATGAGAAAATGTTAACCTTCGGCGATAATGTACAGGCTTTTGAGCTTTTTATGGAGATGGCTCCGATCCATCCCTATCTGTTCAGCGGTCTGGGAGATATTGCCTTCGTTTTCATTGAGTTTTAACTGGAGATAATACCGTTCAAAACTCTTTTTTGCCTCCTGAAAATCAGCAGCCAGATAGGGAAGCAGGCCGGTCTGGTCATGCGGGGCCACGGTCGTTGTCCCAGGGGTCAGGAAAAGATGGATTTCCTTTTCGCTGATCACGGGATTTGAGCACATGATGACTATCCGCTCAATAAAATTTCGCAACTCCCTGACATTACCCGGCCAAGAGTGAGTCATCAGGGCCTGATAGGCGCCATCTGAAAACTCTTTTTGACCCATGCCTCCTGCGGCCAGTCTTGAAAGCAGGTCCTGCACCAGCAGGGAGATGTCTTCCAGTCGGTCGCGCAGGAGAGGAACCTGGATGGGCACCACGTTGAGACGCCAGAATAGATCCGCCCGGAAGTTTCCTTTTTCTATCTCTTCTTCCAGATTTTTATTGGTTGCCGCCAGCACCCGCACATTGACGCTGATGGTCTTGTTGCCGCCGACCCGCTCGAACTTCTGCTCCTGGAGGATGCGCAGGATCTTGGCCTGGGTCTTGAGGCTCATGTCACCGATTTCGTCGAGGAAGAGGATGCCGCCGTCGGCCTGGTCAAATTTCCCCCGTTTGCTGGTATGGGCCCCGGTAAAGGAGCCTTTTTCATGGCCAAAGAGTTCGGATTCGATCAGTTCTTCCGGGATCGCCGCACAGTTGACCTCGACCATGGCCTTGTCGGGTGATTGGGAGAGCCGGTGGATAGACTGGGCCACGATCTCCTTGCCGGTGCCGTGGGCGCCGCGGATCAGCACCCAGGCGTCA
>CAITDH010000100.1 GCA_903891045.1 uncultured Desulfobulbaceae bacterium
AGGGAACTGAGGAAGGTCTTCAACAACCACTGCAGGGCGGCCATATGAAGGGCTATCGACATGAAATAGACGGCGCTCAGCACCACCAGCCCCAGTATCATCTGCACCGAGCGTGTGCCCTTGATAATCAGGATAAGCTGATGAATGATAAAGGCCACCACCAGGATATCGAGCATATCCTGCCAGCGGAGGAGTTTGAGTATTTCAAGCATAGGGTCAGGAAACAGAAGACAGGAGACAGGGAGCAGGAGACAGGGAGCGGATCAGTCATTGATTCATCGATAAATCATAGAGCTGATACCCCCTGACCTTCCAGGCATCGTATTCTTTTTTTGAGTGTACAGCATAGACTCTGCTTCTTTCAAGACATACTTTTACATAAAAGTTGAAAGTTGAAAGTTAAAGATGTTAGGTTACGGTATATTATTTTTTCATGAATACCTTTTTGTACTCTAAAATTTGTACTCAAAAATCTGAACCCTGACCAATCATGTCTGATCGTTTTGGCACCATCTCCATCAATCCTGACCCCGCTCCTCCTTCTCAGCGTCTCAAAAGGCCAAAAGTAAAGCCTGTACCACCGCGGCCAAAACCTGAAAAACCAGTCTCGGGTCCAAAGCAATCCAGGCGCTGGCTCATCCTGCCTGCACTTCCGGTTTTTCTGATTGCGGTCTATAGCGCCGGCGGATTTTTTCTCGCCCCATCACTGCTGACACGACACATATCAAACGCTCTCCAACAAACTGCCAACATAGGCCTGACTGCGGGCGAGGCACGCTTTAACCCCTTTACCATGCGGCTGGAACTGGGCGATGTTTCGACAAGAACCACCACTGGCAGCAATCAACCTCCGACGCCTGAAGCCACACTCCTCCACATTGATTATGCCCTTATCGACCTGCACCTGATCGCCCTGCTGCGTAACAGCATCGCCTGCAATAGTCTGGAGATCAAAGGACTAACCGCCTCACTCATTCGCTACCCGGACAAATCGTACAACCTGCCATTTCTTGCCTCAGAAAGCACCCCGGAAAACAAGGCCAAGGTAGAAACAGACTCCCTGGCCCGTCTGCCCCTGCTTTTTTCCCTGAACAATATCACGATCAGCGACAGCAAAATTTCCTTTGATGACCGCCTGGCTGGCAAAACACACAGCGTGGAGCAGATCAAACTGGATCTTCCTTCCCTCTCCAACTTCTCTTTTGGGGCCAAGGAATATATCCGTCCCCACTTTTCCGCCATCATCAACGGCAGCCCGGTGGAACTCACCGGCGAGGCAGCGCTGCCAGGTGAAAAGGGTCAAAATGGACTCAAGACCAATCTCGCCTGCACTCTCCAGAATCTCGACCTGCCGCTCTATTTTGCCTACCTGCCGAAACCTGTGCCCCTGATTCTTGACAAGGGCAAAGGCGAGGGCAAGATCCAGATTTCATTTGCCCCAAAAGAGAAAAAAGGAGGCCGTCTGACCGTTGGCTTCCAGCTGACGACAACTGGAATCGAGCTGGCCAACACCGAGCACTCCCTGTCCATGACCGCACCCTCACTCCAGATCGAGGGAAGCCTGCAACCACTTGATGGTGCCCTGCACATCCAGAACCTGCATGTCGTGCAGCCACAATTCTCAGCAGCTCAGTCCCGCTTTTCACAGGATATGACCCAGCTCTTTTCCACTCCTGCCACGAGCAAGGACGCGCCGGAACAGCCGCAACGCCAATTGGACATTGATGCGCTTACCGTCGAGGATGGCATCCTGAAACTCACCGACAAAGAGCAACAGGGCGTTTTACCACCACCCTGGACAGCCATTCAAGTCCAAGTGAAAAATTTCAGCATCGCCCCGGAACAGGGCAGGGATAAAGGCACCTTTACCCTCAGCAGTAAGCAGGAAAAAACCAATGCAGCCCTGAGCTGGCAAGGATCATTTAACAGCCGGGGCATACCAGGCGGCGCCCTGCAACTGGGCAATATCCAGGCCAGCTCCCTTTTCTCCTTCATCGATCCGACTCAGGCGAAAAATTCATCAGGGTCTGCCAGTCTGCGCGGCCACTTCAGCTTTGACCCGACAACGCAGAGCTCCGGCATGATCACCTTGATCGACGCCACGACCGAGATGCACGATCTGACCCTGCTTGACCAGAAACAGACATGGCTTACGGGCAAAGCGATCCAGATCACCGGCACGAAGTTCAAGGAGGGCGACCTTGACCTGGGGACCATTGTCCTCACCGAGAGCACCCTCACCCTCCATCAAAACAAGCTTCCAGCTTTTCTGCAAAGTTACGGCGCCGACAAAAAGCCCATCCTGATACAAGGAATTGATTTTTCAGGAAAAGCTACTCTTCACCCTCAAAAAGAGAAGATGCCAGCCCTGGAATTATCGGAACTGCACATGAAGGCCGGCAACCTGACGGCTAAAAGCGCCAGCCAGAACAACTTTGAGTTCGCGGCCAGGATCAATCAGGCAGGTATGTTGAAGGCGCAAGGCCTGGTCACACTCTTTCCAGTGCGCGCCTCGCTCGCCCTGGTTTTTGCCGCTATCAACTCAGAACAGGTTGCCCCCTGGCTTCCCGACGCGCCCCTGTTTCAACAAGGCAGGGCAAGCGTGCATGGCCAGGGAACCTACCGTTATCCTGAATCCAGCTTTACCGGCACCTTGCAGCTGGGCGAGGCCCTGATTCGGGATGACGCAAAAAATCCCGGCCTGGCCGCAAACAAGGTTGAATTGAATGATATCACTATCAAGCCCAATCCGCTCCGCATCGGCATGAAGGAACTGATCCTTGACGCCCCGAAGTTCACCTGGAAGCAAGAGGCAGACAGCCCCGGGCCGGTGGCCCAGATTGCCTCCTTTCTCTGCAATCTGCTCTCCCAGCCCCAAAACAAGAAAAATCAGCAACAAAATGAAGGCAACTCCGCCCTGCCTGGTATCCAGAAGATCAGCTTTGACAAGGCCATCATCAACCATGAAGACCTGCGACTCGACCCACCTTGGTCACATCCAATCAGTCAGGTCAAAGGTCAGATCACCAATCTGCAGGAGAAGAGTGACACGGGCGCAAGCTTTGAGCTCTCAGGCCTGCTTGATGCTGTTCCCTTTACCCTGTCCGGCTCTGGAGACTTTTTGAATAGCAAGGGCAACTGTACCACAAAGTTCGACATCAAAGGGTTTCCGCTTCTGCCGCTCGAGGCGCAGATCACCCCGCTTCTTGATATCGACCCCGACTCCGGCAGCTTTGATCTCTCTTGCAGCACCACCTTGCAAAATGGCGAAGAACAGGGAGAGGCAGCCTTTCTCTTCTCCAAGCTCAGCCCAGATTCTGCAGAATCGGACACTGCCCTGCCCCTGGCCTTACTCGCAGACAGCCAGAGTCAAATGAAACTCCTGGTACCGCTGGCCAAAAACAGCACCCAACCCTTGCTCAAGCAGACTATCACCATTTTCCAAACCCTGATGGTCAAGGCCGGCGTGGCGCCCTTATTACTGGCAGGAACTGACTTTGCCGATCTGCAAGACAAACAGTCTATTCCGTTCCCCGCTGGCCAGAGTAAATTTGACGGCAACGAAAGCGGCGACGGACAGGGACGTCCTAATGGCACGAACAGCCAGGAAACCTTGCACCGTTTTGCGGCCCTGCTTGCCGCTCACCCTCATCTTGGCCTGACCCTCACCGGCATGGCCGACCCAATCCATGACCGGGCCGCGATTTTGAAGACACTGGAAGAAAAAGAAAAAAAACGGGTGGCCCTGAAAAACGAGCAACGCTTACAGGAGTGGCAAAAAAAACAAAAAGAGAAAGAAAAACGGCAAACGCCTCCCCAAGCGCCACCGCCGGGACAGATCATCGAACAGGACATCCCTATTCACGATCCCCAGCCCGCCCTGCTTAAGCCTGAGCCGGTCACCGTTTCAGATACCAATCTCCATGATCTGGCCCAGGAGCGGGCCTTGCAGGTGTATGACTTCTGCACCACTGATCTTGGCATCGCCTCGGGACGGATCCGCCTCCAGGAAAAGGGCAAACTGAGCGCCCCGGAGACAGCAGGGAACCAGGTGACGATCGGACTCCAATACATCAAACAGGCAGGACAATGACCATGCTACCCTTTCAGATATCATACACGACCTTACTTGAATGGCTGGGGCTGCTTTCGGCGGCAACCTTTCTCATCAGTCTGCTGCTCATTCCCTTTCTTATCTCCAGGGCCTCTACCGATTATTTTCTTATTCATGCCACGATTGTGGAGCAACGACATAAGCGCCATCCCGCTATTGCCCTGTTGATCAAGGTCATCAGAAACAGCCTGGGATACTTCCTCTGTCTCGCCGGCTTCATCATGCTTTTTCTCCCCGGCCAGGGCATACTCACCATCCTGATCGGGGTTTCTCTCCTTGATATCCCCTTCAGACATAAAGCGCTGAATGCCCTGATCCACAGACCGGCCCTTCAGCACGCATTGAACTGGATTCGCCAGAAAACATGCCATCCGCCCTTTAATTTCCCCTTAAAATAGGCAAGGCAGGACAAAGAGCCATGTCATTTGCTCTCACCCCGTTTCAACAGGCGCTGATCACCTGGTTTCACACGGAACAGCGCGCCCTGCCTTGGCGCCAGGGCTATATCCCTTACCAAATCTGGATCTCCGAGATCATGCTCCAACAGACCCAGATGGAAAGGGTCATCCTGTTCTTTAACCGCTGGCTGCAGGAGTTCCCGGATATCCACTCCCTGGCCCTGGCCGAAGAAGACAAGGTCCTCAAGTGCTGGGAAGGACTTGGCTATTACAGCCGGGCCCGCAATATCCGCAAATGCGCCCGGATCATTGTCCGTGATCATGACGGGGTCATCCCCAGCGACCCGAAATCCCTGCTGGCCCTGCCTGGCATCGGCCCCTATACGGCCGGCGCCATCGCCTCCATCGCCTACACTCTCCCGGCTCCCCTGGTCGATGCCAATATCGGCCGACTCTTTGCCCGGCTCTTTGATATTGATATCCCCCTGGCGCAGGCCCAAAAACTCCTTTGGCAGAAGGCGGAAGAACTGGTGCCCGAAGGCCAGGCCCGTTCCTTTAACCAGGGATTGATGGAACTGGGGGCGCTGATCTGTACCCCGAAAGATCCCGCCTGCGGGCAGTGTCCCGTAAGCCCCTTCTGTATCGCCAATCGGGACAAGCTGACCACCGAGCGGCCCATCCTGCAAAAAGGTAAAAAACAGATCACCATTGAGATGGCAACCGGTATTTTGACCCATCCACAAGGAAATGGGCAGTTATTTATCCAGCAACGGCTGGCCGATGATGTCTGGGGCAGCCTCTGGGAATTTCCCGGCGGCCGGCTTAAAGAAGGGGAACGACCAGAACAGGCCGTTGTTCGCGAGTTTTTCGAGGAGACCGGATTCACGGTGCGGGTCGATGAAAAGATAACAACCACCATCCACCATTACACCCGCTACAAGGTGATCCTCCACTGTTTCCTCTGCTCTCTTGACCTCTCTGATTCAGAGTTGTCCCCGGATCCAATTCTCTATGCCGCCCAGGAATACCGCTGGGCGCTCCTGCGCGAGCTGGCTGATTTCGCCTTCCCGGCAGGCCACCGAAAGCTGATTGAATTTATAAATATTCATTCAACCTCTATTTTTTGATTCAATAACCGCACGGGAAAGCCACACCAGCAGGAGCACAGGAAGGCCCATCATGGCCGTCGTGAAGAAAAAAGATTTATAACCCCAAGAGGCGACCATTGTCCCGGAATAGCCTCCAATGAGTTTGGGAAACAGGGTCATAAGCGAGCTAAACAGGGCATACTGGACCGCAGTAAAAGAGATATTGGTCAGGCTGGAGAGAAAGGCGATAAAGGCGGTACTGGCAAGTCCGGAGCAAAAATTGTCAGCGCCAATGACAAACGTCAGCACCGTCAGATCAGGGCCACTTTGAGCCAGAAGCATGAACAGCAGATTGGCGCCGACGGCCAGCAGGGCTCCGGAAAAGAGAATAGCATACACTCCGAAACGCGCGGTCAGCATCCCACCAAAAAAGCCGCCAACCAGGGTCATGCCCAGGCCGAAGGTCTTGGTCACCGTGGCAATCACATTCTTGCTGAACCCCATATCGAGATAAAAAACGTTGGAGACCACACCGAGGACGATATCAGAGATCCGGTAGAAACCGACGAGGAGGAGGAGCAAAATCGCTGTCTTTAAACCATACCTGCTGAAAAAATCCTGCAACGGGGCAACATAGGTCGCACGCACCACCTCCTGATCGACGATACCAAGCATGACAGCGCCCCTGGCGACAACGGCCGCCACTCCCAGGGCGAGCAACAGACGGCAAAACTCCACCACAAATCCGACCAACTCGACATGAGTGCCTGCTCCCTGCACCAATCCCTCCTTTACGGAGGTAACAAGCGGGGCGCTGAAAAAAAAACCGCCGCCAAAAGAGGCCGCCACCAGCACAAACAGGAGCAGGAATCGCAGATAGTGTTGCACAGAGTAGCGGTGCCTGCTGACGCCGTCATTTATCTCCGGTTCGGTGATACACAGGGTGGTGATCACCCCGACAGACATGACCGCCGCCATGATCAGATAGGTACTCTGCCAGGCCTCAAAACGATACAACTCCCTGGTTGTCCCAAACAGGGTGGCCAGATACAACGATCCGGCGCCGGCCACCAGCATTCCGATCCGGTAGCCGGCTACATAGCTGGACGCAAGCAACGCCTGCATGGACACACCGATACATTCAATACGATAGGCGTCAATAACGATATCCTGCGTGGCAGAGGAGAATCCCAGCAAAACCGCGGCCAGGGCCATCGCAATCATCTTCCTCTCACCCAGAACCGGATTAGTACAGGCCATCCACACAATGGCCGTTATGACGGACAACTGGGCGACCAGCATCCAGGAACGTCGTCTGCCCAGTTTACTGGTGAGCAGAGGCAGAGGCATCTTGTCGATGAGCGGGGCCCAGATAAATTTAAAAGAATAACCAAGGGCAGCCCAACTGAAAAAAGTAACGGCGGCGCGATCAATTCCAGCCTCACGCAACCAGACAGAAAGGGTGGAAAAAATCAATAGGATAGGAATTCCCGCAGAAAAGCCAAGGAGGAACAAGCTCAGGACCTGGGGTTGCAGCCAGGCCTGAAATATCCGGGTGCGTGAGGGAGAAATCTCATTTTTCTTGCTCATTCTTGTCTTTTCCATCCAATATGG
>CAITDH010000101.1 GCA_903891045.1 uncultured Desulfobulbaceae bacterium
CCATGGTACGTCGACCCCGTTAAATGATCGTTGTGAAACCCAGGCCATTAAAACTGTTTTTGGCGATCACGCCCGGAGGCTTGCCATCAGTTCCACAAAATCAATGACCGGTCATATGCTTGGGGCGGCCGGTGGGATTGAGGCGGCTTTTACGGCCTTAAGTATTCGGGATCAGATTGCCCCGCCGACGATGAATTTACAGGAGGCCAGTCCTGAGTGTGATCTTGATTATGTACCGAATCAGGCCAGGAAAATGGAGATCCGGGCAGCGGTATCCAATTCCTTCGGTTTTGGCGGCACCAACGGTGTTATCGTCATGCAGCGTTTTCATGGCTGAAATGCAGTCAGGGAAAAGACCACTTACTGGAGATTGATGTGAAGATAGCAATTGGCGCTGATCATGGTGGCTTTCACCTGAAAGAGATGATCCGAGTATTGGTGGAAGAGTTGGGGCATGAGGTGCGGGATCTGGGTTGTTATTCCACGGCCTCTGTTGATTATCCTGATCTGGCCAAACTGGTTTGTGAAAATGTTGAGGCCGGTACAGCGGATCGTGGTATCCTGATCTGTGGGACAGGGCTTGGTATGTCCATGGCTGCCAATAGATACGTGCATGTGCGTGCTGCGCTCTGTCATGATCACTATACTGCCCGCATGAGCCGTGAGCATAATAATGCCAATGTGCTCTGTATGGGTGAAAGGGTTATTGGCCTTGGTGTTGCTGAGGATATAGTTCGTACCTGGCTGGCGGTTGAGTTTAGTGGCGGTCGTCACCTGGGGCGTATTGAGTTGTACAGTAAATGTTGAAGCGGGCAGTTTGGGAATAACGTGTAAGGGCCGGCATTGTGAATATGAAATGCCGGTTTTTTTTTAGGAGCTTTTACGGAATAACCATTCCGTTCCTGATTATCTCGTTGCGACCAACGGTCATGGCCGAAGTCTCGTCTTCATTTTGCTTGCCTGGTACAGTGTTACTCGCTATAGGGATCGCCCCGCGGAAGTGCGATCGACCCTTTTATGCCGTTTTTGTCATTCAGATGATGGTATTATTTTGTTATAACGGCTTAGTCTATTCATGAGAAGAAATCTGGTTGGTTGCCAACTGGAAAAGCAAAAGGTGATTCTGCTATGAATGCATTACAAAAAACAGATCCTGAAGTTTATAATAGTATCAAGCTTGAATATGAGCGTCAAAATAATCAGTTGGAGCTGATTGCCTCTGAGAATATAGCATCACAGGCAGTTCTTGAGGCCCAGGGATCGATTTTTACCAATAAATACGCCGAGGGATATCCACAGAAACGATACTACGGTGGTTGCGATTTCGCTGATCAAGTTGAGGCCTTGGCTATCTCCAGGGCCAAGGAGATCTTTGGCGCCGAGTATGCCAATGTCCAGCCCCATTCAGGGTCGCAGGCCAATATGGCTGTCTATTTTGCTACCCTGAAACCTGGAGACAAGGTGCTGGGAATGGACCTTGCCCATGGTGGCCATCTGACCCATGGCAGCGGGGTTAATTTTTCAGGGCAGTTGTTTGATTTTATTTCCTACGGTGTTGAGCGTGATACCGAACGAATTGATATGGAAAAAGTTGAACGTTTTGCCTTTGAAAACAAGCCGAAGATGATAGTGGCCGGGGCCAGTGCTTATCCACGATTTATTGATTTTGCCGCATTCAGGAGAATAGCCGATGAGATCGGTGCCCTATTTATGGTAGATATGGCCCATATTGCCGGACTTGTTGCCGCTGGAGTGCACCCATCCCCTGTTCCGTATGCGGATTTCGTCACGACAACGACCCATAAGACCTTGCGTGGTCCCAGGGGTGGGCTGATCCTGGCACGTGAAAAATGGGGTAAGGTCCTGAATAGTCATATCTTCCCTGGCATACAAGGTGGGCCGTTAATGCATGTTATAGCTGCCAAGGCCGTTGGTTTCAAGGAGGCGATGAGCGAGGCATTCAAGGCGGATCAGGTTCAAGTTGTCGAAAATGCCAAGGCCCTTGCCGCAGGCTTGATTGCCAAAAACTTTAGACTGGTCTCTGGCGGGACCGATAACCATCTTTTTCTTGTGGATTTGAGCAATAAGGATATCACTGGAAAAGAGGCGGAGGAGCTTCTTGAGCAGGGGGGGATGACTGTGAATAAGAATGCGATTCCCTTTGACACTAAGTCGCGGTTTGTGACGAGCGGGGTGCGTATTGGAACGCCTACAGTTACCACCAGAGGATTAAAGGTTGCGGAAATGTTGCGTATTGCCGATTGGATTGAGCGTGTTATCACTAAACGTGATCAACAGACTATCGCCCAGGTACGTCAGGAAGTACGGGAACTGTGTGCCAATTTTCCTCTTTCTGCCATTGTCGATCCAGTACTCTAAACCGGAGAAAGCATGAAGTGTCCCTATTGTGGCCATCTTGATAACAAGGTTATTGACTCTCGCTTGAATAAGGAGAGTACTATTACCCGACGGCGACGTTCTTGTCTGACCTGTAACCAGCGTTTTACCACCTATGAGCGGCTGGAAGTGATGATGCCTGTCTTAGTGAAAAAAGATGGGCGTCGTGAGGCCTGGGATCGTCAGAAAATGGTTGTTGGTCTTGAAAAGGCCTGCGAAAAAAGACCGGTAAGCTATGACGATATCGATGTCTTTGTGGATGAAATTGAGAAAAGACTTCAAGATTTGGGGTTAAAAGAGGTTTCATCGCAAATTATTGGTGAGTGGGTGATGGAGCAATTGCCTGAACTTGATGAGGTTGCCTATGTTCGTTTTGCCTCAGTGTATCGCCAGTTTAAAGATGTCAGTCAGTTTGTGGATGAGTTGAAAACCCTGTTGGATGCCAGAGATAGCAAAGAGGCATAAGTGTTGCCATCTGAGAAAGATCACTATTATATGCGCCTGGCTTTACGAGAGGCGCGTAAAGGCATGGGGCGTACCTCTCCCAATCCTTGTGTGGGGGCGATTATCGTCCGTGATCAGGAGATTGTTGCTACCGGTTATCATAAAAAGGCAGGGACACCGCATGCAGAAATACATGCCTTGCGTCAGGCTGGAGCATTGGCTTCTGGTGCCACTCTGTATGTGACCCTCGAACCTTGTAATCATACCGGACGGACTCCCCCATGCAGCAAGGTGATAGCCGCCAGTGGTATCAAGCGGGTGGTAGTTGGGATGCAAGATCCTAATCCCCTGGTTGATGGTAGCGGCAACAGTTATCTGCAAAGTCAGGGGATTGAGGTGGTAAGCGGGGTATTGGAGGCTGAATGTCGTGCCCAGAATCGTCCTTTTCTTAAATATATCACTCAATCTTTGCCTTGGGTTGTGATGAAGGCGGGGATGAGTCTTGATGGACGCATCAGTTACCAGCCGCATCAAAGTGGTCAAATGACAGGGGCGGCCTCATTGCGGAAGGTGCATCGTTTGCGTGATCGCGTGGATGCGATCCTGGTGGGAAGTGCTACCGTGATGGTCGATGACCCATCCCTCACTACTCGCCTGCCGCATGGCGGACGGGATCCTATCCGGATTGTTCTTGATACCCACTTGCATATTCCTGAAAAAGCCAAACTCCTTCATCTTGACTCTTCAGCTCCTACCTGGATTTTTTGTGGAACAGAAGTCAGCTTTGAAAAAATGGAACGGATCAGAAGATCTGGAAAAGTTGTGATCTATCAGATGGGATGTGGTGCTGATGGCAGGGTTGATCTTCGTCAGATGTTAAAGATCCTTGCCAGTAAAGGGGTCTCCTCGGTGCTTGTTGAAGGGGGAGCAATTATTCATGGTGCTTTTTTAAGAGAGCAACTGGTTGATCATGTGAACCTTTTTATTTCCCCAATCTTTGCTGGTAACTCTGGCAC
>CAITDH010000102.1 GCA_903891045.1 uncultured Desulfobulbaceae bacterium
AGTCATGGACAAGACGTCGTGAATGTTTTTATCACGATACCGAATATCAAGCGTATCCTGATTATATCGCATCCCTTTACAGGAATCGCAAATCACATAAATATCAGGAAGAAAGTGCATCGCAATCTTGTTAACCCCTTCGCCCTCACAGGCCTCGCATCGCCCGCCCTTCATATTAAAGCTGAATTGTCCCAGCTTATACCCTCTGGCCCGTGACTCCGGCAATCTGGCAAAAAGCTCACGAATGGGGGTAAAGACACCGGTATAGGTCGCAGGATTCGATCGTGGCGTCCGACCGATAGGACTCTGATCGATATCGACAATCTTATCCACACGGTCCAAGCCAGACAAAACCGCCCCGTCAAGATGCACCTTAGGCAATCTCTGTTCCAGTCCTTTTTGAGCCATCCGAAACAGGGTTTCCATCACCAGAGAACTTTTCCCCGAGCCAGAAACCCCCGTGACACAGGTCATCACTCCTAAGGGAAACGCAACCTCCACCTGCTTCAGGTTATTCACCGAACCATTCTGCAGCAAGAGAGTATCCTGTTTCCCCTTACGAACTCGTCTTCTCTTTACTGGCAACTCTATCCTTTTTTTGCCAGACAGATAGGCTCCAGTCAGAGACCGCGGACAATCCAATAACCCGGAAACCCGGCCATTATACACAACCTCTCCCCCATGGACACCAGCGCCAGGTCCCATATCAAGGACATGATCAGCGGCGAGAATGGTATCAGTATCATGCTCAACGACAATGACGCTGTTGCCAAGATCACGTAATTCCACCAGGGTTTTGATGAGTTTCTGATTATCACGCTGATGGAGTCCGATACTTGGCTCATCAAGGATATAAAGGACTCCGGCCAAGCGAGATCCAATCTGGGAGGCCAGCCGGATACGTTGCGCCTCTCCGCCTGACAAGGTCCCGGATCGCCGCTCCAGCGAAAGATAGCCCAGGCCAACATCTTCCAAAAAAGAAAGACGATCAACAATCTCTTTCAAAATAGGCTGACCAATCTGCCGTTCACGAACATTTAACGGTAAAAGAGGGAGCTCACGCAGCAAGGTATCAATAGACAGACAAGTTAACGCGTAGATCGACCACTTTCCAATCCGTACCGCCAGAGCCTCTGGCTTTAACCGGGCGCCATGGCAGCGAGGACAGGTCTGTTCATTCATGTAACGGGCCAGTTCCTCACGCACCATAGCCGATTGTGTCTCATGATACCGACGATCAAGCTGAGGGATAACGCCCTCAAAACTCTGCTCCGAGCGCATCGCGCGCTTCCCTTTCTGATAATGAAAAGGAATCTCCTCTTGACCGGAACCGTAGAGAATAATCTCCTGAATCCGGGACGGCAGCTTTTGAAATGGCGTCCCCATAGAAAACTGATAATGCTTGGCAAGCGCAGCCAGCATTTGACCAGAATAGGAGCTTTCCATCCTTCTCCCCCAGGGAACGATAGCACCATCCACCAGACTCAATCCCGGCTCAGGGATAAGCAGTTCTGAATCAAAAAATTGTTTTACACCTAAGCCGCCGCACTCCTCACAGGCACCCTGCGGATTATTAAATGAAAACAGCTGGGTGGAAAGAGCCGGCATGGAGAGACCACAGCTATGACAGGCAGCAAGTTCACTGAATAATTGTTCCCTGCCCTCATCAGGGAACAGGGCCAACAAAAAACCCTCCGTCAACCTGACCGCCGTGGTTACCGAATCCGAGAGACGACGACGGATTGATGATTTAAGCGCCAGCCTGTCCACCACCACCTCAATGGAATGACGACGGTTTTTATCAAGGGCTTCGACCTCATCAGCATGCAGGATATCGCCATCCACCCTAACCCTGACGAAACCCTCTTTTCTGATCCGGGCCAAGACCTGTTCATGCCGTCCCTTTTTGTTGATAATAAGCGGCGCCAGCAGAACCACCTTTGTCCCTTCCGGCAGGGCCAGCAAACCATGCACCATCTCCTCGATTGTTTGTGAGCGAATCTCCTCTCCACATTGAGGACAACAGGGATGGCCACAACGGGCATACAACAACCGCAGATGATCATAAATCTCGGTGACCGTACCAACGGTTGAGCGTGGATTTTTACTCGTGGTCTTCTGTTCTATGGAGACAGCAGGCGAAAGCCCCTCCAAAGAATCCACGTCAGGTTTATCCATCTGCCCCAGGAACTGTCGTGCATATGTGGAGAGGGATTCCACATAGCGGCGCTGTCCTTCCGCGTACAAGGTATCAAAGGCAAGTGTTGATTTGCCGGAACCGGAAAGCCCAGTAAAGACCACCAGGCTGTTGCGTGGCAAATCCACATCAATATTTTTTAGATTATGCATCCGCGCTCCGCGGATACTCAAAGTCTGTGGTTCCATGAAAGAATCAACCCTAAAAATGAAAAGACTTATACAGACCCAAACTGCATATGATCAACCTTGATACAGCGATCCATAATCACCACAAGCCCAGCCTTTTCCGCCAAGGCAGCCGCCTCCTGATTAATGATTCCCTGCTGCATCCAGATCACCTTTGCCCCAATGGCAATAGTCTCAACGACCACCGGCAACACATCCTCGAAACGTCTAAAGATATCCACCACATCCACCGGCTCTGGAATCGAGACAAGATCAGGGTAACATGTAACTCCGCAGATCTCACTGTGCCCAGGGTTAACCGGAATAACACGAAATCCAGCTTGCATCAAATAACAACCAACTATATGACTCGGCCGATTCTCTTTGGGCGAAAAGCCAACTACGGCAATGGTTCTTGCGGTATGCAAGACCTCTTTAACAAGAGCAAGTGCAGGTATATTAAACATATCAGATCACTGTAATCAGAAATAATATATGGATTTTTGACAGGAGTGAACCCTTTTGCGAGAAAAGGATTTACCACTTATACAGGCTATGGTATTTTAACTCGTTATCATCATAGGCTGAAAGAAAAAATCAAATCGTGAACAATCTTTTGCTCTTTTCTCAAAATTTAAGGAATTTCAATGAATTTTCAAGATATCATCCTTGAGCTGAACCATTACTGGGCAGATCAGGGATGCGTCATTCAACAACCCTATGACATGGAGGTTGGCGCCGGAACATTTCATCCAGCCACCCTGCTCCGATCACTGGGGCCAGAACCCTGGAAGGCTGCTTATCCACAACCATCAAGACGTCCAACCGATGGCCGTTATGGCAACAACCCTAACCGCCTGCAACATTATTATCAATATCAAGTAGTTCTCAAGCCATCACCCCTTGATGTCCAGGAACTTTACCTAAAAAGCCTAAAACGTTTTGGACTAAATCCGCTTGAGCATGATATTCGTTTTGTTGAAGACGACTGGGAATCACCGACATTAGGGGCCTGGGGACTGGGATGGGAAGTATGGCTAGATGGAATGGAAGTAACCCAATTCACCTACTTCCAACAGGCAGGGTCTATGGATCTTCACCCTATCACTGTGGAGATAACCTATGGCTTGGAACGACTTGCCATGTACCTCCAGGGGGTTGACAGTGTTTACGATATTGCCTGGAATGATACTGTAAGCTATGGTGAAATCTTTCACCAGGCAGAGGTTGAATTCTCAACCTTTAATTTTGAAGAGGCGAATGTCGAAAAGCTGATCTCTTTCTTTGACATCTACGAACAAGAAGCTCTCAAACTCGTAGAAAAAAGGCTCATACTGCCTGCTTATGACTACTGCCTGAAATGCTCACACACCTTCAATCTTCTGGATGCACGCAAGGCAATAAGCGTTGCGGAACGAACTCGCTATATTGGCAGAATCAGAAATATTGCCAGAAAAGTGGCAGAACAATACGTCATCCAAAGGGAAGAAATGGGACATCCGCTTATCAAAACAGGACAACCCACATAAGCCAAGTATTCACACATCACATAGACCCTAAAAGAAAATGGCGGAAGTGCATGGGAATCGAACCCACCTATCAGGCTATTAACCCGACACACCGGATTTGAAGTCCGGGAGGGCCACCAGTACCCTGCCCACTTCCACAGCATCTCTTACAACAAGAGGAATTATAACTTAATAGATATTGACCCCGAAAACAACTTTTTATTATGCTTCTTTTTTCTATAAAAGAAAAAGAAGTATTCCCTGACAACAACAGCACGATTTCTTTTTTCTTTAACCCCGACCCAAGAGATAAAATCACAAACGCCATGCAGTGTGAAAGACTAATAAAACAGATAAAAACATGGTATTCTCATGTCCAGAATGAGACCATGGCTCCGGCCCGCATGATCAGTTTTATCGAAAATCATGCCAACCAGTGTGATATATGCCTAGCCGACCATGATCTCCACCAAGAAATCACCAGGATCACAGAAATCATTCTCCCAGAATCTAAGATTCCAAAAGCAGTCCGTTT
The DNA here is from genome assembly GCA_903891045.1 of uncultured Desulfobulbaceae bacterium. Classification (GTDB taxonomy): domain Bacteria; phylum Desulfobacterota; class Desulfobulbia; order Desulfobulbales; family Desulfocapsaceae; genus UBA2270. The sequence continues at coordinate 4,408 of CAITDH010000102.1, forward strand.
ACAGCAGGAACAGGCTGAAGAAAACGAATTAGACAATGAAGAAGAAAACACAAAAGAGATTGAAGAAGGGGAAGAGACAGAGGACGAATTAGACATTTTTGACCCTGACGACGAAATTTAGAAACCGTAACTAAAGAATCCATCACATTCCTGACCACTTCGTTACACAGACCATGAATAACCCAATGTCACCCACTCCACGGACAGATAAAGAGAGGTGGCTCCCATCGCTTGAACAGTATTCTGGGTTTTTTTAAGTGGGTTCTCTGCTTTTTTACGCTGCCAACCATAGGTAGCATCACGGTATACGTCTCGTTAGGTGTTTTTTTACCAAATTTTAAATGTGGCCACCAGTCCAGATATTGCATGATCGACTTGCGAGCTTCGTTGACCGAGTCATAGGCATGCAAATAGACTCTCTCATATTTTACTGATTTCCATAACCGTTCGACAAAAACATTATCCAGCCAAGCTCCACGTCCGTTGATACTGAGCCTACATCCCCAATTTTCCAACACGGTTACGAATTCTTCAACGATAAATCTGGCTTCTCTGATCGCTGTTAACTATTTCAAGCGCACCACATGACGATTGAAAAGCCTCCAAGGTAATCTGAAGTGGTATAATACAAACATTCATCTAACCCCCATCCCTGTAATCAGGGACAACGAAGGATGAAACTTTTGTAAAAAGTGGTCATAAT
>CAITDH010000103.1 GCA_903891045.1 uncultured Desulfobulbaceae bacterium
ACCTTCAAACTTGTCTTTGAGAATGAGGCCCATAGAAAGGCATGGAAGCATGTGCCGGGCCAGTTCGCCATGCTGTCGCTGGCAGGACAAGGAGAGATCCCCATCGGTATTGCCTCTTCACCCACCGAAGAAGGACATCTGCTCTTTACGGTCAACCGGGCCGGCAAGGTGACCACTGCTTTGCACCAGATGAATATCGGTGATCGCATGGGTGTGCGCGGCCCCTTGGGCAATGGTTTTCCCATCGACACGGAGATGAAGGGCAAGAATATCGTCATCATTGCCGGCGGCTTTGCGGTGACCACCCTGCGTGCCACCCTGATCTCCCTGCTGGCCCGCCGCCAGGATTATGGTAAGATCACCTTTATCTATGGCGCCCGTACACCCGGCATGCTCTTGTATCGGGATGAATTGAAGCAATGGGCGCAACGGGGTGATATTGATCTTCATGTTACCATCGACCGCGAGGCGCCGGGCTGGGATGGACTGGTCGGCTTTGTGCCCACCATTGCCGGTGATGTCGCGCCATCACCTGAAAACAGTGTGGCCCTCATCTGCGGCCCGCCGATCATGATCAAGTTTACCATGCCGCCTCTGGAAAAGATCGGCTGGACAGATGATCAGGTCTATCTCTCTCTGGAAAACAGGATGAAATGCGGGGAAGGGGTCTGTTGCCACTGCAATGTCGGCCCTACTCTGGTGTGCAAGGACGGCCCGGTGTTTACTCGCAGCCAGGTCAAACAACTACCGATTGAATATTGATGTTCACTCTTCGCAAATAAAAAAACTCATTCCAGACCCCACGCCGGGGGGCGACGCAGCGACTGGAATGAAAGGGAAAACTCCCTCTTCAGGTATAATTCCAAATTGGAATAAGCAAACAAAGAAAAAAACCAGATCCAGTTTCTATAACAAGGAGGTCGCTATAAAAACCGGATCTGGAGGGAAGAGATCTCCCTTTTTTTAGGAGCCGTTACGAAATAACCAGGGCTTTTCCTGAACATTTCGTTACGGCTCTTTATACCGTTTGGCACTTCAGGTGGCGGTATTTTTTTGTTCCAACGACTAATAGACACCCAGCAGGTTGAGGCCGAGAAGGATCAAGCCTGCACAGGCGATACGTTTAACCATGGTGGGGCTCACTTTTTTGGCAATCTGCGGCCCGATATAACCACCGATGATAGCTGCCGGGAACATGACCAGAAAGAGAACCAGGTCAAAATTTCCAAACTGCATGTGGCGGATACTGCCCATGGCCGTACTGAAGAAGATGGCCAGCAGTGAGCTGCCAACGACTATGTACATGGGCAGCCGGAGCGCGACGGTCATCAGTGGGACCATGAACGGCCCGCCGCCAAATCCGAACATGGATGATATGATGGATATGAAAAAGCCACCAATGCAGCCGACCCACATGTTGACCTCAAATTCCTGACCCCAAAAATCTACTTTCATAACGGATTCCTCCAGATAAGTTACAGTTTAGCCTTTTGCCTTGGCAGTTTCTTCCGCCCGTTTCTTGAATTCTTTCAAGATGGCCTGCTCTTTTTTGTTATTGGCAAGATAGCCTGGAGTTGTCTGCCAGAACATCAGGGCTGCCAGGATCAGGAGAATCCAGCCGAAGACAAACTTGAATTGATCGAGGGTGATCATCTCGGTCAGTTTAGGGCCGATAAACGCACCCACCAGCATGGCGCAACCGATACCAGAGCCGAGTTTCCAGTTGATGAATTTAATCTTGTTGTAGTTGTAAATTCCACTGCCCTGGGCAAAGAGCACGGTGGGCATAACCGTTCCGGCAACGATGGTGTGTGGCAGAGGGAAGAGAGAGACCAAAATAGGATTGAGGATAAATCCACCACCTGCTCCCATCAGGATACCAAAAATGGAGATAACCAGACTGAGAAGAAAGGGCCAGATCAGGTTGATGCTTGTCCCCGCAGTCTTCAAATAAACAGTGGGGAAAGAAATCTTGTTATCAAAAGACGCCACCTCACTCTTGACCTTTTTGACAGTTTCCTTGTCGCCTTCCTTGATCCGTTCGGTGACTGCAGTCACAGTCACGTTATATTTTCCGGGGGCCTGGCCTGCCGGCATGTTTAGTTTGGCCGTGTAGGAACCATCAGGCTTGATTTCGACATTGGCTGCCAACAGTTTGCCGACACTGCGAAAACGTCCCTTCGCCAGCTTCATCGACTCGCTTTTCGTGGCTTTTTCGTCCATTTCCGGCAGCAGTGTGCCGCGAGAACCAATAATACTGGCCATGATCGTGGCCTGATAATTGTCAATCTTGATTTTGGCCGGGGCGCTGTAAGCGGCATCGGCGCCGATTTTCTTCAGGACTTCAGAATATTTCCATTTACTTCCGGCGGACTTGGCCTTGTCGAGTTCTTCGGCCATCTCTTTAGGGACAAGTATTTTATAGAATGCCGGCATATCCTGGGTGATATAAAACTTATAGGGAATCTTGCCTGTTTTTTCATCCTTTACCCCATCAAAGCGGTTGGCCCGTACTTTCTTGTCAGAAGAAAAGATTTCTATATAGACTTGGGAACCGGCTGGGGCCTTGCCGTTAACGAGGATTTCACCACCATTGTTCAGGGAGGTCTTGTCGATATTGATGGTCGGGGCATTTGCCGGGGCGGCGGCAGGCGGTGCAGTGGCGGCGCTTGGTTGTTCCGCCCGAACTTGCGGGGCAAACAACAAGATCATCGCCAGGGCGAGTGCCGGCAATACGCGAAAGCTGATATTCATATCATCCACCTCCTGTTTGAAAAGAGAATGTCTTGAAAAGAAGACGGTCTTGTTTGGATTCCCTTAAGCTGTACCATTTGACCTCCTTTATGGATCTTTGCTATCTGACAAACACGGACGATTGCTGAATAATAACGTTCGTGCCCGATATGGCGTTGTCTATGTAAAGCAATAATGACGCCAAGTTGGCATGATAAGAGCGTTTTTTTGTTATCGGCATGAAATTACAGTAATTTTTTTAAATATCATTCGGAGGCAAGGAGAGAATAAAGCAGGAAAGGGGGTGATTTATGCAGTAAAAACTATGCACCGCTGTTTTTTTGTTGCAGAATAGAAAGAGGTTATTCCTGCTCATCAGGGTAGAGTCTGGTTTTTGGTAGTAATTTGGGCGGAAGGGTATAAGTATGAACCGTCCGGATCGATGCCGCCATTTCATAAAAAATACGCATTGGCAATAAGAGAAGGACAAGATAAGTGGATACAACATTGTTATTCACCGGATTGCTATTCGGATCTATTGGCATGGGGTACATCATCTATGGTCGAAAACAATCGAACTTGATTGCTTTTGTTGCGGGTGTCGGCCTTTGTCTCTTTCCCTATTTCATCAGCAGCATTTGGATATCGATTGCGCTTGGCGTGGGACTTGTGCTTCTGCCATTTATGATCAGGAGTTGATTTGTACTTAAAAACTGCAGTTGGAAATAGTAATTTTGCAATAACTTCTTGCATTGCCAGATTTTTCCCCTCACCCCGGCCCTCCCAAAAGGAGAGGGAGCTTTCGCCCTTCTCCCTGAGGGAGAAGGGATGGGGATGAGGGGGAGCGGTATTTACATTATGAAGTAACTACCGTTTTTAGGTTGTATGTGAATGGATGTCATTGTGGGCGGATATGTCTATGGAACCAGAAAATAAAATCGTTAAGCCCGGCTTGAACGGTATCCTGAGAGATGAAAATGGCGAGAAGGTGTCTCCTCCAGAAGGATGGGTATTCTTGCCTGCCGGCGATGCCGGCCTCACCAGAAAGGTAACTGCTCAGGGAGTTTTCTGGCGAGTACAAGTCCAGATGGGTCGCCGCCTTATCTCCAAAGGGATCTGGGCGCCGGGAG
>CAITDH010000104.1 GCA_903891045.1 uncultured Desulfobulbaceae bacterium
CCAGATCTCTTTTGCTTAGAAAGTATTGTATGGGATAAATTTTTATTTATCAAAAAAAAACAGAGGATGACTCAGTTTTTTGGTGTTGGCCAAGAGAAATTCTTCCTGTCGGCGCTCCTTGTCCGGGGAGAGGGAGGAGGTATTCCAGTCAGATGAAACAGTCCTTCATTGAGCGTGAATTTTGGGCAGGGAGTCAACCACCTGCTTTCCCTTGCCGTCGTGGGTGAAGAATCCCCAGAAGGCCTCACTGGCGTGATTGCCTGGCAGGGTCGTGGCCATTTCCTGTGGTTTCCAGGGGGCATCAAAGGCCTCAAAACAGGCCAGAGACTGATTGGAAGAGAAGGGGAACCGTTTGAGAAGTTCTGACCAGAATAGCGCCTGTCGTTCCGGGGAAAAGCCTTGGTCTTTGGGGCCGGATGGCAGGCCCGTCTCCTTGATCAGGAGCGGTTTGTGGTAGGTCGTCTTGAATTTTTCAGCCATCTGCATGACCATGTCCACCCCCTGCCGGGGGGGGGTGTCAGCGGTAAACCATTTCTCAAAGACCGGATGGATATTGGGCATCAGTAGGTCGTGGGAGGTGAAAAATTGGCTGTACTCTTTTTCAAAGTAGAGGAAAAAAGGCTCGGAGGTGGTGACTGCCAGGGTTGGGCACTCTTTTTTGATCCGTTGCCTGGCTTTTTGGACGTCCTGCGGCAGGTATCGTCTGGTGTAAAGGCCTTCGTTGCCAATAATAACAGCTCCAATCAGGGCCGGGTATTTTTGAGCGGCATGAATGACGTTGTCGATCTCAGTCTCGGATAAGGGATCCCAGATGCCGAGGATGACCGCCCGGTAGCCAAGCTCGTGGGCAATTTGGGGGATAGCCTCCAGCCCACTGGTGGCGGAGTAGGTGATCAACCCGTTAAAGGAGGGCCGCAGGAGCGTGAGATCTTTCCTGGTCGCGGCTTCAGTAGCCGTGGTTACCTTGCCGCCGGCAATGGAAAAGCTGCGGGGGGTATAGGCGATGAACCGAGTCTGCTGGATGAGATCCGGCAAGGGGCCTGCCTGCGTATTCTGCACTGGCGCCAGCCAGAAGGTGATCATTATAAGAACCAGGATGACAGGATTCATTATTTTTCCTTTATGAACAGGCCACAGACGAAAATTTATTGTTATTCCGAATGTAGATCGGGTTTCTAACCCGACGCAGTGCTTCCCATGGCAGAGGGGGTTGTCACGTTGATTTTTTATCTTCTGTAACAGTGTGCCAGGCTGTTTTGAGAACCCTGCTGGTTGCGGCTGTCTCCGCGTCCATCCCCAGGACATGAGTCAGGATCTCAATGGGCTTGACTCCCGGCAGGCCGCTTGCGTACAGAAGCTCCAGCCGGAGGGTGTTTTCTGTCTCCGGGATGATGGCAGCCACCAGGGGACGGATATCAAATGCGGTGTTATTCTTTCCTTTGCGGCTGCGGGTGATGAGGAACTGCTCCTGACCCAGGAACTCATCGATACGGGAGAGCTCTTCTGGAGATAAGGGCCGCGGACAGGTGATGGTAAAGCTGCTTTGCAGGTTCTGGGGAACCTTGCCCGAGTGCAGGGCCACGGATAGCACTGTAATTCCTGGCGGCAGTTGTCGGTTGAGCAGGGTTACGGTGTCTGCGGGTGATTTGAGCGGGGCTGGAAGGTCCATGATAAAATATTCGGCCAGACTCTCGGTGCCAACCGGCAGGGCCAGACCAAAGGAGATCTTCGGTGAGGGATTGAATCCTTGCGAAAAGTGAGTGGTGATTCCGGCCCGGCGCAGGGCCCGGAACACCAGTTGCAACAGCTCCAGATGGCCGAGAAAGCAGACGTCGCCGGTGCGCGAGTAGGTGACGTTGTACTTGAAGTGGCCTGCTTCGGTTGCTGTAGCGGTTTGAGTCGTAGGCGAGGGGACAGCCTCTGCTGGTGCGGCAAGTGTCTTCTCGCTCTCGTCTTCTGCCTTGCGGCCATGGACAATGGGTCTGATTGTCTTGAAATCACAGAGGCCGCACTGTTGACAGCCATGGTAGCGGCAGTCCGGGGTGTAGGCCTCGGTCTGGGCCTTGGCCAGTTCATCTTGGAGGAAGGCGGTCTCAATGCCGCTGTGCAGATGCTGCCAGGGCAGGATCTCGCCCGGATCTCGCTGACGCAGGAAGAATTCGAAGGGCAGGCCGCATTCTTCGGCGGCTGCCCGCCAGATGTTCAGATTAAAGTGGTCAGACCAGCCATCGAGTCTCGCCCCACCCTTCCAGGCAGCCTCAAGGAGTCGGGCCAGTCTCCGGTCACCCCGGGAAAAAACCCCTTCCAGAAAGCTCTGTTCCGGGTCATGCCATTTCAGGTTGATGCCGGTGCGGGGCAGGGCGGCCTTGATCCGTCTTATCTTCTCCCGGCTTTCATCGATGCTGATCTGTTGCTCCCATTGGAAGGGGGTGTGCGGTTTGGGTACAAAGGTGCCAACGCTGACATTGATCTGGCGGCGGCCGCGTCCATCTTTGTCGCCCTCTTTTTTGGCCTTCATCGCCAGTTCGACAATGGCGTCGATGTCATCCATGGTCTCGGTGGGCAGGCCGATCATGAAATAAAACTTCATGACCTTCCAGCCTAAGGCGAAGGCGTCCCGGCAGGTGGTCAGCAGGTCCTCTTCGGTGATGCCCTTGTTGATGACCCGGCGCAACCGCTCGCTGCCGGCCTCGGGTGCCAGGGTGAATCCGGTCTTGCGTACCCGTTTGATCTGGTCCATGACCGACTGGGTCAGGGTGCCCACGCGCATGGAGGGCATGGAGACCGAGACATAGTCACTGGCAAAGGTGTCCATCAGTTGCTTTATGAGCTGTTCAATGCAGGAGTAGTCACCGGTGGAGAGCGACAGGAGCGCCAGTTCGTCAAATCCGCTGTCGCCAAGGCCGCAGCGGGCAATGTCCATGATCTGTTCCGGGCTGCGTTCCCTGACCGGGCGGTAAATGATCCCGGCCTGACAGAAGCGGCAACCCCTGGTGCAGCCTCGGGCGATCTCCACCCCCAGACGGTCGTGGACGATCTTGGCGTTGGGTACCAGCGGTCGTTTCAGGTGTTCGGTCTGGGAAAGATCGGCGACAATTCGACGCCGAACATGGGGGATGTTGCTGTGTATGGCCTGGATCTCGCGGATTGTGCCCTGATCTGTGTACAGGGGTTGGAACAAAGAGGGGATATAGAGACCCTGGATGGTGGCCAGTTGGGACAGCAGTTCTGCCCTTGAGAGCTTGTTCTTTTTGGCCTGGCCCACCATGGTAGTGATTTCCACCAGCGCCTCTTCGCCGTCGCCGAGCAGGATGGCATCAAAAAAATCGGCAACCGGTTCCGGGTTCATGGAGCAGGAGCCGCCGCCCAGGATCAGCGGAAAGGATTCATCACGGTCTTTGGCCCACAGGGGGATTCTGGCAAGACCCAGAATGGTGACAATATTGCTGTAGCACAGTTCATAGGGCAGGGTGATGCCCAGGATGTCAAAGTCGGCCAGGGCATGATCTGACTCCAGGGAGGTAAGTGGAGATTGCCTCTCTTGTAATAATCTCTCCATGTCCCGGTCCGGGCAATAACTTCGCTCCGCCAGCACCTGATCCTGGCCATTGAGGATGTGGTAGAGGATCTGTAACCCTTGATGGGACATGCCGATTTCATAGAGGTCGGGGAAGATGAGGGCGCAGCGGACCTGAGCTTTATCCCAGTCTTTAACGATTGCGTTGTGTTCATGGCCTAGGTAACGCCCTGGTTTAGTAACAAAAGGGAGAAGTTTATTTCTTTCTATTTTAGCTTGCATGGGGAGGTCTTCAGGAAAGTGTTAAAGGGGATTGTTGGTCAATTGTTGTTTGTTTGGAGTAGCTATAATTCATCTGCAGATGTACTGGAAATAGGTTGACTTTACAAGGGCGGATGATGTATTCAAGGTAAAGATGTATTTGTTTGAATAAAAATAACATGTTATCTCGCGTGAGGGCTTGTTTTATGAAAAGTAAAGGTCTTGTGAAAAATTCTCTGTTTCTGCCGCTTTTCTGGAAACAACTGGGGGCTTCCTGGCCGGATCCAGGTGGGTTTTCAGTACGACGGGTTATGCGGCAAGCTGTTCATCTTGGCGTTTTGGTTATTGTTTTTACCTTTTTGTTCCCTGTGTCGTTGGTGCATGCCAAAGAGACGGGTGCATTGCTTGAAAATATTACCTTTGACCGGGAAAGTAGCACCCGGGAAACGGTCACGTTTAAACTGAATGGTCCCTTTATTCCCAAGATATTTGCCATGAAAGGGGACGTGCCCAAGGTTGTTTTTGATTTTGATAATACCCGGCAATCCACATCGATCAAGGCCGTGATGAAAAGCAGGGGAAATCTGATCTCGGCCATCAGAACCGCAGTGCATACAGATCCCCAACTCAAGACCAGGGTGGTTCTTGATCTTGTTCCTGCTGGTGACTATGATTTTGCCCAGGATTTCAAAACAGAAAATAATACTTTGATCATTACTATTTTTCATCCCCAGCAGAAAAAGGAGACACCACAATCCGAATCGGTCGGCGGGAAAACGAAGAAAACTGAGCTCGCTCCTGCAAAAATCACTTCTTCTCTTGAAACGGTGAAGAAAGAAACCGTCTCGGTGCCGCCGGTAAAAGAGAAAAAGGTTGAGAAGCCGCCAGCTCTTCCTCCTCCTGTTGCCGTGGAAAAGCCATCGGTTTCATCATCGCAACTGGTGATCAATAAGATCTCTTTTGAGAAAAGCCCTGATAAAGGCGAAAAGGTAGTGTTTCAGTTGACCAATTTCCATGCCCCTGTGATTTTTGGGGTTGAAGAGGGGGTTCCCAGTATTGTCTGTGATTTTATGGATGCAGGCGTTGGGGACAAGGTGCCTGAGAACATTTCCATACATGGAGAATTCGTCAAGCAGGTTCGGGTAGAAAAGAATGTGACTACTCGCAAGATACGAGTAGTTCTTGAGCTGGTGCCGAATCGACATTATGATCTGCAGCAGGTGTTTTTTAAAGAGGAGAATTTATACGTTCTTTTTGTAAAATCCCAAGATGGTAACCAGGCAGGAAGTGGTGGTAAACTATGAGGGCTGTGGAAATACGGTTGGTGCTGAGGTCGTTGTGTTACCATTAAAAGAAGATGTCTTGCGCAGTATTTATGAGGCCTTTGCCGAGTGGTCGACCAGGTTTTCCTTTGTCTGTACCAAAAACTGTGCGGCCTGTTGTACCCAGAATGTGACCATGACGGCCGTTGAAGGGGAGGTCATCCATCGCCTGATTCGGGAGAATGGTCGTGAGGGATGGCTTGCTGAAAAGTTGCAGGCAAAATGGGCAACTGTGCGTCCCCGGATGACCACTAATGATTTTGCCGGTGCCTGCCTACAGGGTGCGGATGTTCATCCTGAAGAGTGCGGAAACATGTCTCCCTGTCCTTTTCTGGAGAATGGTTGCTGCCAGATCTATGAGGTCAGGCCATTTTCCTGTCGTTGTTTCGCCTCCGAACAGAGGTGTCTTTCCGAGACTTCCGCCCTTCTGCCCGAACACTACCTTTCAGCATCCACTGCGGTGATGCAGATCATTGAGCATCTGGGACAGGGAGAGTACTGGGGCAACATGCTTGATGTCCTCTCAGCCTTGTGTGATCTGCCGGAAAATAGAAACTATTATGCAACGGTGCTTCCCACCTCTTTTGCGGATCAGTCGCGGATTCAGGTGATTAAGGCGAAACCTTTGCCAGGTTTTTTGCTGCTTGATGAGGAGATGGGAAAGATTGCCCCGCTTCTGGATGCAATCTTCACCCGGAAAGTTGGTGAGAAAACAGTGGAATCGATTTTGAATGGCAGGTAACTCTTCTCATCTGTCCATCTGAACATCATAATTTGCTGGTACTTTCAGCCTGAAATTGGCAGCGGTAAAAGTGCGATCTGTCAAGACATCGGCAAAATCGATAGTGAGTTTTGACCTGTAAGGCAGATCGGTGATGGTGGTTCTGCTGACTGGCGAACAGTTCTCGTGTTCGCTCCTCCCTTCGTAGGAGATGGTGGCAATGGTGTCTCCCTGGTGATCGACAAGAACCCGGGCGAGGAGCTGCCTAGTCTCCAGCCGAATCAAGAGATGGGTTTTGGCCAAGGCTGTATCGCCTGGGGATTGCATGGTGATCCAGACCCCGCGGCCCGAGCCATCCCGGCGTATGGCTTCAATCATTGCGCCTTTCTCCTGAAGTCGTCCTGTCAGCCAATATCCCCAGTTTTCAGAAAGCAGAGATTCCGGGATTTGGTATCGCGCGGCCAGGGAACTGATCTTGCCGATCATGTGCTGTTTCATAGTGGTATTGACGGATTGGAACTCCTGGCCGTCACTGACCAGGGCGTACAGAGGTTGCCCCAGGGGGTTAAGCACCACGAATTTAAGGGATGTGGGGAGCATGAGCTGAAGAAATCCGGCAATGGAGCGATCTTCTCCCGGGCCATCCCAGGAAAGAGTCGTCTTGGCATCCAGACAACAGGAGTAGGAGGCGTCCCGCTGCTGCATTTCATTAAAGGCCTGAGTGATGAGTGTGGTCTCGCCTTCAGCCACCAGGCTGGTCCAGGGTTTACTGGCACAGCCGTGGAGAAACAAGGTCAGCAGGATTAGGACGAGCCGGAAAGGACTTGGGCTTGCTTGCGCACGAGGTGTCTTATTTGACTTCATCAATTTTTTGTTGCATCTTTTCTTTCATCTTCCGGTCCTTGGACATCTCTATAGCCTGGCGATAGGCCTCCCTGGCCTTTTCTTTTTGTCCGGTTGCTAGGTAGATATCGCCCATATGCTCATGGATATAGGGATCCTTTGGTTCAAGGGTCAGGGCCTTTTCCAGCTCTGTTCTCGCCTTTTCCAGCTCTCCCATGTGAAAATAGACCCAGCCCAGACTGTCAAGAATATAGCCATTGTCAGGTTTGAGGGCGATGGCTTTTTTTATGTATTCCAACGCTTTTTCAAGTTGGGTATTGTTCTCGGCCCAGGTGTATCCCAGGTAATTCAGGGCCTCTACATGGTCAGGCTGGAGCTCAATTACTTTTTCCATGCTGGCTATGGCCTCGTTTTGTCTTCTTTCCTGCTCCAACAAGAGTCCATACTCAAAAAAGAGTTGCACATTGTCCGGATACAGTTCGATCCCCTTTTTCAGGATTTCATGGCCGCTGGCAAGCTGTTCCTGATTGACGTAGATACCTGCCAGAAGGTTGAAGTAGAGAGGTTGGCGGCGACTTGGATTATCGATTAATTTTTTTACCAGGGTGATTGCTTCCGGTGTTCTTTTCAGATCACTCAGGATCTTGGTCTGCAGTACGATACTGTTTTCAAATTCTTCGTCGCCATGGGTTATTTTTCTGAGATGGGCCAGTGCCGCCTCTCGTTTGTTGTTTTCATAGCGAATTACTGCCAGCATGTATCTGGCCGCAGATGATTCTTTCTTGGTCAGGATTTTTTCTAACAGGGCATTGGCTTTGTCAAAATTTTTGGTGCGGATGAATACCCGGCTGGAGATGAGATCAATGTTGGTGGGTTTGCTGCTGAAGGTACGAATTCTGGCCAGTTCCGCCAGTGCATCCTTGTCTTTGCCGGTGAGAAGAAGGGCGTGGACACGTCCAAGGGCTGCTCGTTCATTCTCGGGTTCTTGTTTGAGGATGGAGGCATACAGCTCTTCGACCCGTTGATATTGCTCGCGCATGCCATAAAATTCGGTCATTTCATAGACCAGATCCTGAGACCAGTTCAGAGTCAGGATTTTTTCATAGAGGGTGGCGGCGGTGTTGAAATCACCGGATTGAATGGCAAGGCGGGCCAGATAGAGGAGGGCAAAATAAGAATCCGGATCCTTGGTCAGAAGGACTTTGATGGTTTTTTCCCCCTCCTGGTAACGCCCCTGTTGGCTGTACAGATAGCCAAGGCGGAGACGTACGGTGTTATTGTCAGGGGCAAGCTCAAGGATCTTTTCATAAATCTGGATAGCCTCATCCGTATTACCGCTATTGACATCTAGACGTGCCAGAAGCAGTTGACTCTCAATATCGCTTGGATTTTTTTTGATGGCCTCTCTGAGCCATTGTGCCGCTGCATGTTGTTTCTCCATTTTGATAAGGAGAACGGGAAGTTTTCTGAGGACAAAATCAGCATCGGGGTCACAGATGAGAGCCTTTTCATAAGCCTCCTGGGCTTCACTGTACTTTTTATTGCTCTCGGCATGGGTACCCCAGAGAAAATAAAAATAGGAGCAGGATAGATCTCTGCTTTCATCGGTAGCAGCTACTGCTGGTATGGGAGGGACAGGAGCAGGAGCAGGAGCAGGAGCAGGGCTCTGTTTCTTGTCGGCACAACTGGTCAGGAAAATCTGCATGCTCAGCAGGAGCAGGAAGATGAGTGGTTTTTTGTTACGCATTGTCGCTCATCGGTTGCAGAAGGGGGGTGACGGCCAGCAGCACCGCTTGATGGATAGACGCAATGGAGCCAGAGGCGTTAATACGCTTGATATAGGGAAGTTCCAGACTGTCAAAAATGGTCGCTACCTTTTGGAGAGTAGCCTCTTGTTCAAAATCATTGAGTGTATCTCCGCGTCCCTGGGTGATTCGTTCAATGCCAAGTCGTGGTGGTGCACAGAAAAGCAGGGCCAGATCAGGGGGTGGAGCAAAGTCGTTTTTGGCAATGATCTCTGCTGGCGAGAATCCGACGGCCATGGAAGGCCTAGTGTCGCTCGCTCCCGGGATCGCCCCGGTGGAAGAGCGACCGATTCCCTGATAGGCAGCAGTGGAGAGGAAATATCGGTCACAGAGGATAATTTTTCCTTCCTGCAGCGCTGGTGTCAGCACGTTGTGGACATGTTCCTGCCGATCCGCGAGAAAGAGCTCTAGTTCCTGTTCTGGCGAGACGCCGTTTCTATTGGTGTAGAGCGCTCTGATCTGTTGGCCGAACTGCCCGTTGGTAGGTTCTCTGGTTTCGATGACGGCAAAGCCTTTTTCTCGTAAAGATCTTGCCAGGAGTGACATCTGGGTTGATTTTCCGGTGCCGTCAATTCCTTCAAATACAATAAGCAAACCTTTGTTCATTTGATTGTGAATCCTGTTGTCCCTTGTCTATGGCTACTCACTCTTGAGCCCTTACCTACCGTATTTATGCTTTAAATAACCACAAAAGAGATGAAATACACGAAAATAATGAATTGAAAGAGGGGTATCCGTGGGAGTTGATGGTCATTCTTCTCTTTAAACAGTGGCCCGGTTCCCGGCAATCAGGGCGGCAAGATCCACAGCAGCGGCGAGGCTTGCGGGGTCTGCCAGGCCATGTCCGGCGATATCGTAGGCTGTTCCATGGTCAACAGAGGTGCGGACAATGGGCAGGCCCAAGGTGACGTTGACCCCGTCCTTGAAATGAAGAAGCTTGAACGGGATAAGACCCTGATCGTGGTACATGCAGATGACGGTGTCATACATCCCCGCTGCGGCCTTAAAAAAAATAGTATCAGGCGGGAAAGGACCCTCAATGTTAATTCCACTTGTTTGCATGGTTTGGATGGCTGGTAGAAGAATATCTTCTTCTTCATGGCCAAAAAGACCAGCTTCTCCGGCGTGGGGATTGAGTGCGGCTACGGCGATCTTCGGGGTAGAGATACCAAAATCCTGGCGCAGGGCCGTGTCTGTGGTCTGGATAAGGGAGCTCAGGGCCTCCTGGTTGAGACGGGCCGGCACTTCAGCCAATGAACAATGGATGGTGGCCAGGGTGACGCGCAATTTGCTGCCGGCCATCATCATGACGTAATTTGTGCTCCCCGTTAGCGCGGCCAGCATCTCGGTATGCCCTGGGAAGGGGTATCCGGCCTGGTTCAGGCTTGTCTTGGAGATGGGGCAGGTGACCATAGCCGAAAAGGTTTTATCGAGAATAAGACTGACGGCCTTTTCAATATAGCTGACCATGGCCTTGCCGGTGGTGATTGTCGGCTGACCCCAGTTTAACTCCTTGGCATTGAGACGGGATAGTTCCAGGACAGGGATCTGTCCTGCTTGTATTGGCACCCCTGGCTGCCATGACAGGAACTCAGCGTTGATCTTCAGCTCAGTTGCGCAGCGTTGCAAGACTCCGAGGTCGCCAATGACTACCGGGGAATATTGTGAAAAGCTGACGGCTTGAGTAAAAAATTTCAAGATTATTTCGGGCCCGATTCCAACCGGGCAACCCATGGTGATGGCAATGTGGCGCATAGGAGTTTTTCAGGATGATGGGGGTTGGTGGTTAGAAACCAGCACTCAGGTCAAAGGCATTCTGGATGAGATCTATTTGGGGCGGGCCGTTATCTGGGAGG
>CAITDH010000105.1 GCA_903891045.1 uncultured Desulfobulbaceae bacterium
CCGAATATACGGAAGCAATCCTGTCCCTGTCATCCAGTGTGAAAAGTCCTTGCAAATAGGGGGGAGACCATATACGGACATTACTGAAATAAACCCACAAAACGGTTAAGGAAATGTCAACGACGATGGTTCTTTCATAGCAACTCCTAACCAGACAACAAGGTCGCTGGCAACTTGCATGGCTGCCTGGTTGATTGCCGCTGTGGCGCCAAGGGCATCCAGCGTTGCTGCCGGTATCCGGGCAACCAGTTCTTTGTCGGCAACCACCTTCCTGCTCTTGTTGTCAAGCAAATGGAAGCGCATCCTGACAACCCCTACCGAAGAACCATCTTGCCCAAGAAAATGGCCGAATTCCAACAAGGTACTCTCCAGAAGGAAATCAGCCCCGGACACCGATGTGGGCGGAAGCACAGCCCTGAACAGACCGCTGTTCTGTACGGCCACCTCAAGCACCGTCTGCATCGCCCTGACCGGTGCATCCCGCCAGCGGCTGTAGGCATAACTATGCTGGGTGTGCAGTTTATCCGTATAAAGGATCTCAGTGGTGGTAAAGGCTACACTACCACGAACCAGAGCTATCTGAATAAGAGCTGAACCTTTTTTTTCTGTTGGCGCCGGATCACTTTGACCCCACCCCGGCGAAAGGGTATAGATCTCCACTGGCGGAGGGCTCTGGAAAGTGCACCCTGTGATCAAAGTGAAGGTGGCAAGGACGGCCAAGACCAGCACCTGTCCGCATCTACTTCCTTTCATATCCCTCCTCTCCCGGCCCAGGCTGTGGCCGGGATCGCTTAAAGATCATATCGCCGGGACTGGCCTCAAGCGCCCGGGTCGTTCTTTGCAGATCGCCCACCAGGATATCCAGTTCAGAGAACAGTTGCTGCAACGACTCCAGATTCTGGCGGGCAAGGTTGGCCAGGTTTCGATCCGGATCCGCGTAATCATGCTCCAGGGTCCTGGCCATCTTCTCCACCCCCACGGTAGCGGACTCAACCTTGACAAAGGCCTGGGTAATTCCCTTCTCCATAACCATACTGCTGTCAACAAGACGCTGGAAGCCCTGTAATTGCCCCCGGATATCTTTGGTCAGTGCCTTCATTTCAACAAGAATATCACCAACATTCTGCAGGTTCTGTTCACTGAGCAGCCGGTCAATCTTATCCAGGGCCCGGGCCAATTTTTCGGCCAGGACAGTTAAAGACTCGTCAAGCCGGGCATAAGTAGAAGGAGCGGCAGGGATGATCGGAATGGTGTCACCTCTTGCAAGCAGTGGCGCATCTTTGCGCCCGCCGGTCAGTTCAACAAAGGCCAGGCCGGTCATCCCAAAAGATTTGAGAGTGGCCCTGGTATCCACCTTGATCTGGGTGCCGTGCCTGAGCTTTAGCAGCAACTCCACTTCTTCGGAATTTTTTGAATTCAGCCCCATCTTCTCGACAATGCCAACATCCACACCCCGATATTTAACCGAGGCCTCAGAACTTAACCCGGAAACCGACTCCACCATATAGACATAATAATAGTCATATTCCTGTTTGTATCCATACTTCCCCAGCCAGTAGACAAAGCCGACCAGCCCGGCCAACAACAGGACCACAAAGACGCCGACGATGGTATAATTAATCCTGCTTTCCATTCTCGCTCCGTATCTTTCCGCGTGCTCCCCCAAAGAAATCCTGGACAATGGGATGGGAATTTTTTCTGACCTCAGCAAGGGTGCCTTCGGCAACCACCTTCTGATCACCCAGCACCGCAAACCGATCGACAATGGTCCAGATGGAATCCAGGTCATGAGTGACCATGACCACGGTCAGCCCCAGCAGATCCCGCAGCTTCAGGATCAGGTGATCAAAGGCCTCGGCGCCGACAGGATCAAGGCCGGAAGTCGGCTCATCCAGGAAAAGAAGCTGCGGATCCATGGCCAGGGCCCGCGCCAGGGATACCCGTTTGACCATGCCGCCGCTGAGTTCAGCAGGATAAAGCTCCGCGGCTTGAGCCGGAAGACCCACCATGTTGATCTTCATGGCCACGATATCGCCAATCAGGTTCGCGGAGAGATCAGTATATTCCTTGAGCGTTATCCCGATATTCTCGGCCACGGTAAGAGAAGAATAGAGGGCCCCTCCCTGAAAGAGCACCCCCCATTGCCGCCGCAGCGCAGCAGCATCGGCACGGCTGATGGTGGACAGCGCTGTCCCGAGGATCGTGATCTCACCTTCCTGCGGCAAGAGCAGCATCACCATCTCTCTCATCAGAGTAGATTTTCCTGCTCCGCTGCCGCCCAGAAGGCCATAGATCTCGGCCTGTCCCACGGTCAGGCTGATGTGGTCATGAATCAGGTTCGGGCCAAACCTGGTCACCACATTGGTGACGGTGATAACAGGCTCACTCAAATGCCAAGCTCCGTAAAAAGGACTGAGAAAAGGGCATCACAGGCAATCACCAAAAAAATGGCGTTGACCACACTGATCGCGGTATAGCGTCCTATGCTCTCCGTGCTTTTCGAAACCTCGAAGCCGCGAAAGCAGGCGACCGCCGCAATCAGCCAGGCGAAAAACGGCCCTTTGAAAATACCAATCCACACATGCTTGATATCGAGTGCCACCTGCAACCGCCGCAGGAACTCACCATAAGAGAGGTGTAGATGAATATTGGAGATGAACATCCCGGCCAGGATGCCCACCATATCGGCAAAGAAGATCATGAGCGGCATGACGATCATCAGGGCCACGATCCGCGGCAGCACCAGAAAATGGAGGGGATCAAATCCCATGGTCCGCATGGCGTCGATCTCCTCGGTGATCTTCATCACCCCAAGTTGGGCGGTATAGGAGGAGCCGGTGCGGCCGGCCACGACAATAGCGGTAATCAAGGGCGCGAGTTCGCGGGTGACCGAGATGCTGATCATATCGACAATGAAGATATGGGCGCCGAATTTCTCCAACTGCACCGCCCCCTGATAGGCAATCACCACCCCGATCAGAAAGCTGGTCAGGGCAATGATGGGCATGGCCCGCACCCCCGCCTCTTCGATATTTTTAACAATCGCGCCATACCGAATGGACAGGGGATGGCGCAGGGCCAGCAACAAGATAATAAAGTTCTCGCCCAGAAACGAGAGAAAGGCAAGCAAATCGCCAAAAAAGGAGACGAAGCCTTTGCCCAGCTCATGCAAAAACCTCAAGAGACGGGAAGACAGCGCCGCCCCGGCAGCAGGGGGTCCGGCGATATACTGACGCAGCAGCCGATACATCTTGTCATGGCTGGCGCTGGCCCCGATAATCTCAAGGGTGCAGTTGTTGCGAACAAGCAGATCATAATACCTGATAAAGAGCATCATCCCTGCCGAATCAACACGCTCGACTGCCGAGACATCCCACTGGACAGGCATCTTACGGGTCTTGCGAACCAACTGCTCCAGTTTCCTGTCCACATCCCGCAGCCCCTCAATAACCCAGTCGCCACGGCTTGTAATCGTCATCCCGCTCTGGGTATCAACAAACTCTATCCAGCCTTTGTGAGATGAAGTTTCATTCATCAGCTTTTTGCCAAGTTTGAAGGAGAGAAACAGAGAATCAGGATACCTGCTTTCAGTATATTGATTTCCATTCTGCACGTCAAGGAACCCAGTTAAAACCTGTCTCAAGGTGGCATTGACCATCAGGATTCTCATTGTTCAAACTTCATTCCTGCAGTATCATTTCAGCTATCAGGCACTAAGAGCTATGACTCAAAGGCCGGCAGACTCAATCATTGGCAGCATACAACTGGAGATTCTCCATGGAAAATATCAATATGATCGCCAGACACTGGCACCACCTGCCGATTACCGAGGTCGTCGATCTGCTGGAGGCGAATCAGGAGCGGGGGCTTGACCAGTTTGCGGTCAGGCACCGCCTGGAAACCTTCGGGCCCAATGTCATCACAGCCCAAAAGGGACAGGGGCCGCTGTTCCGTTTTCTGCTCCAGTTCCATCAACCCCTGATCTATATCCTTATTGTCTCAGGTCTGGTCACGGCCTTTCTTGGAGAGTGGGTGGATTCCGGCGTTATCTTCGGGGTGGTGCTGATGAATGCCGTTGTCGGCTTTATCCAGGAAGCCAAGGCGGTCGATGCCCTGGCCGCCCTGACCAAAACCCTGACCACCGAGGCCACCGTCCTGCGCCAGGGAGAAAAAAAACGGTTGCCGGCCACCGAACTGGTGCCGGGCGATATTGTTTTCCTGCAAAGCGGCGACAAGGTTCCGGCAGACCTGCGGCTTTTTCAGGTACGCGATCTGCAGATCGCCGAGGCGGCGCTCACCGGTGAATCGGCGCCTGTAATCAAAGACCACGGCCTGCATGGCCACGACACCGCCCTGGCCGACCGGAAAAACATGGCCTATGCCTCAACACTTGTCACCTACGGCCAGGGCACAGGCATCGTGACGGCCACTGGAGACGCCACCGAGGTCGGGCGCATCTCCCAACTGATCTCAGCCGCCGAGACGCTGGCCACCCCGCTCACCCGCAAGATCAGTGCCTTCAGCAACGTCCTGCTCTATGTGATCCTGGGTCTGGCCGGGCTGACCATTGTGGTCGGGATGCTGCGGGGCCAAAAATTTCTTGACATGTTCATGGCGGCAGTGGCCCTGGCCGTTGGCGCCATCCCCGAAGGGTTGCCCGCCGCCGTCACCATTACCCTTGCCATCGGCGTCTCGCGCATGGCCAAAAAACGGGCTATTATCCGTAAACTGCCGGCAGTGGAGACACTCGGCAGCACCACGGTGATCTGTACCGATAAAACCGGCACCCTTACCGAAAACCAGATGACAGTCCAGGAGATCATGGCCGGCGGTCTGCTCTTTACCGTGGACGGCTCCGGCTACAATCCCTTGACTGGCAGGATCAACAGCCCAAACACATCTTTCGAGAGCAAGGCAATTCCGGCGCTGCG
The DNA here is from genome assembly GCA_903891045.1 of uncultured Desulfobulbaceae bacterium. GTDB lineage: Bacteria > Desulfobacterota > Desulfobulbia > Desulfobulbales > Desulfocapsaceae > UBA2270. The sequence continues at coordinate 4,932 of CAITDH010000105.1, forward strand.
AGAATGTTTGCTGGCCGGGCTTCTCTGTAATGACAGCCAACTGGTGGAAAAGGACGGGGTCTGGCAGGTGCATGGCGACCCCACCGAAGGGGCGTTTCTGACCTCGGCCCGTAAGGGAGGCCTCGGCCCGGAGACACTGGCGGCGCACCCCCGCCTGGACACAGTGCCCTTCGAATCGGAACACCAGTACATGGCCACTCTGCACGATACCGGCTCTGACGCCTTCCGCTTGATTTACTTAAAGGGTGCGGTGGAGGCCGTTCTAACCAGATGTGCGACACAAATTGATGCCCAGGGAAATCCGGTTTCCCTGGGCATCAAGGAGATCCACAGCATCGTTGAGGCCATGGCTGCCAAGGGATTGCGGGTGCTGGCCATGGCCCGTAAAAAGATATCTCCGGAAACACGCGACATCAATCATAGCGATTTGACCACGGAACTGGTCTTTCTTGGCCTGCAGGGGATGATCGACCCGCCCCGTTCCGAGGCAATTGCCGCAGTCAAGACCTGCCAGGCCGCAGGCATCCGGGTCAAGATGATCACCGGTGACCACCCGGTAACGGCCATGGCCATTGCCAGACAGGTCGGGCTGGCCGATAGCCTTCCCTTATCACAAACCATGACGGCCAGGGATGGCCTAATGCCAAAGGGACCAGGGACGCAGGCCAAGGATGGCCCAGTGTCGCAGGCGTCAAGGATGGCGCAGGAGCGACTGGCGGGAGCAGCAATGGTGCTCACCGGCCCGGAACTGGCCAAATTATCCGACAGCGAACTGATCGAGGTGGCCGCAACCACAGCCGTGTTCGCCAGAGTAACCCCTGAACAGAAACTTCGCCTGGTGGAGGCCCTGCAGGCCAGCGCTCAGGTAGTGGCGATGACCGGCGACGGGGTGAACGACGCCCCGGCCTTGAAGAGAGCGGATATCGGCGTGGCCATGGGTATCACCGGCACCGAGGTGGCCAAGGAAGCGGCGGACATGATCCTCACTGATGACAATTTCAGCTCGATTGAGGCGGCAGTGGAAGAAGGCCGGGGGGTGTTCGACAACCTGATCAAGTTCATTGCCTGGGCCCTGCCCGCCAACCTTGGCGAAGGTCTGGTCATTCTCACCGCCATTTTTCTTGGTGTCACCCTGCCTATTCTGCCAGTGCAGATCCTGTGGATCAACATGACCACCGCCGGATTCTTAGGCCTGGCGCTCGCCTTTGAACCCAAGGAACCGGGCATCATGCTGCGGCCACCCAGAGAGCCGAATGCGCCGATCTTGACTCACAGCGTCATTTTCCGGATTACCCTGGTCAGCTTCCTCATGCTGGGCGCCGCCTTCTGGCTCTTTGCCTGGGAATTGTCTGGAGGGGCCACCCTTGCCGAGGCACGTACCGCCGCCGTCAATGCCTTTGTCATGGTCGAGCTGTTTTATCTCTTCAACTGCCGCTCCCTGGAAAAGACCGCTTTTCAGCTTGGTTTTTTTTCAAACCCCTGGGTTCTTGGCGGCGCTGCTGCCATGTTCCTGCTGCAACTGGCCTACACCTATCTGCCAATAATGAATCGGTTATTCCAGAGCGCGCCGATTACCCTGGCCGTATGGGGCCGCATAGGAGCAGCGGGAATAATCGTCTTTATGATGGTCGAGATTGAAAAATGGCTATGGAAAAAAACAGGAAAGAATTGAAAAGATCAGCACATGTAAATCGGGTTTCTCACCCGACAACAACCGCCAGCAATATCGTCCGGTTGGATCTGAGTTGTTACATTTTTAGCATGAATCAATGACCTTTTTCATGGCCATGGCCAAACCGGCAAGGGTGTAGGGTTTTTGCAGGAACTCCTTGACCCCAAGCCCGAGAATTTCCTCAACCCTGTCATCTTTCCGGAAGCCGGAGACAAGCAGGACCTTCACGTCAAGATTGATTTTTTTCAACTCCACAAAGGCCTCGCGGCCGGACATCACCGGCATGGCCATATCGAGCAGTACCGCCTTAATATCGGCTTGATGTTGCTGATACCTCGCCACACCCTCCTTGCCGTTTTCAGCGGTCAGCACCGTGTACCCCACGGTCTCCAAGATATTTTCCGCCATTTCCCTGACTCGTTTATCATCATCAACCACCAGAACAAGTCCCTCGCCTCGACTGATAGCCAATGGATCCGTGGCAGCAGGAGCACTTATCCCTTCACGTGCCAGCAAGGGCAGATAAACACTGAAGGTGGAACCATGCCCTGATTCCGAATAGACATCAATAAATCCCTGCGTTTGTTTGACGATATTATAGACCATGGCCAGTCCGAGGCCCGTCCCCTTCCCCTGCTCCTTGGTGGTAAAAAAAGGATCAAAGATCTTGGCAGCCGTCTTCGTATCCATACCGATTCCCGTATCGCTGACCGACACCTTCCAATAAACACTGCCGGTGGCCTCAGGGTGTCTTTTCTGAAAAACCGGATCAACGACAACCTTATCAATGGCAATGGTCAAGGTGCCGCCCCAGATACCATCACCCCGCATGATCGTCATGGCATGGATTCCATTGATACAGAGATTCAAAAACACCTGTTCCATCTCCGTGGCGTCTGCCAGCACATAAGCCGGACACTCTGCCGGATGCACAACCACCTGCACCGATTTATCAAAGGTGTTCTCTCCCAGTTTCCGCACATGCTTCACTGAGAGATTCAGATCGACCGGCACCAGATCAATCTGGTGTTTACGGGACAAAGTGAGCAACTGCCGCACCATATCCACGGCCCGTTGTCCTGATGTTTCCATGCGTTCTAAACATTCAAGGATCTCGTGAACAGGAATACCCTGAGGACTGCTGCGAAGCCGATACTGGAGCAAGGACAGATTACCCAAAACTGCTGCCAGGACGTTGTTAAAATCGTGGGCCAAACCTCCGGCCAGGGTACCGACAGACTCCATCTTCTGAGCCTGACGCAGTTGCTGTTCCTTGAGATCAAGTTCAGTAATATCATCCAGACGAATGGCAATGCCATTAACCCCATTGGCCACCAAGGGGAAAAAAGTCACGTTATAGAAATGCTCAGCATCCTGCGTCACCTGCTCCCGATAAAGGGTTAATGGATTGTGCTGGCGATTTGTGGAGTCAACCTGTTCAGAATATTTACTGAAAAAGGGAGCAATATCATAAATTTTCCTGCCAATCGCATCGCCGGACGCAATACCGGTGAGCCGACAGGCAGCACTATTCCATTGGGTCACATGAGAATCAGCATCGAGCGTAACCAGTATCGAGGGCATGGACTCGATGATATTATTGAGATAATTCCGCATGCGGACAATTTCCTTTTCCGCATTTTTCTGGGCACTGATATCCCGGATCAGCCCTTCATATTTAAGAATGGTGCCATCATCTCCCTTGATCACATGACAGGTCAGAGACACGATGACCGAAGTGCTGTCACTTTTTATCAGGGTCAGCTCATAATCCTTAACAAATCCCCGGATCGCTATCTGCTCCTTCAATTGGCCAAGGGTCTCTTCATTTTTAAAGATATTGGCAAAAAGGTTCTGTTCAAGCACGATTCCCCGGGAGGCAGCGCTGAGTATTCGTAAGAAAGCAGGGTTCACATCCAGCAGCTGCCCTTTGCCATCAGCGACAAAGATGCCTTCAATGGCCCGTTCAAAAAGATGCCGGTACTTTTTCTCGGAGTTCTGCAAGGCCAGTTCACGGATGGCAATAGTGGCGGCCATCGACTTCAGGGCCCGGCCAAACATGTCCAGTTCAAATACCCACCGGGACGGGGGGATCTGGACGTTACAATCTCCCTGGCTGATACTGTCAGCAGCGGCCATAAACCTCTGCACCGGGCCAGTAAGATGTCTTGCCAGAAAATAACCAATACCAACAGCAAACAACCAGAAACTAAGACCGATGATCACGCCATTGCGCTGGATCTCCTGGAGATGGAACAACAGGTCCCGCATGGAGAGAAAGACCCGGGTCTTGCCAAGCTCCGTCTTACCGACCACAATGGGTGCGGTGACAACGAGCCGGGCCTTGTCAGCATCAATACAAATGCCAACATCCTTGCCCTTGGCCACACACTTCCCGGCAGGCTCTTTCTCCAGCTTGGTACCAAGGAGTTTCACCTCTGAGGCGGCCAGAATGGTCCCTTCTGCATCACTGATCTGAATCGTCTCCACCCCCTCATCCTTGGCAGCAACCTCCTGGATGAATCCCTGCAGAGAGGCATAGTTCTCCGTGATCAGGTCATCAGCCACGGAAAAGGAGGTATGCAGGGTAATAGCCTTGCCATGGGCAGTCAGGCTGTCAATGGCATAATCCTTGAAACGGCTGGTATAGAGAGTGACAATCGCCATTGTCAACAACAGGGTAATCAGGGTGCAGTAGGCAATGAGATGGGTGCGGAGACGAAAGGAGGTCATGGCTGTCTGAAATAGTCGGTATCTTTGATCTGTTTATAAAACTCTTCATAATCAGCATCCGTGGCCGCAACAATTTTCTCAACCTGCATACTCTTCAAAATCTCAAGTTCCTCTGGGCTCCCCGGAGAAAGAGCGCCGAGTACCTCTTGAATGGCGGTGATAGTGGCTTTATCCATGCTGTTTTTGACGACAAAGGGGTACTGGGGGATCTCGGGGGATCGGGTAATGACCTCAACCTGTTCCTTAATACCGGCAAAGGCAGGAAGATCAAGGGCATCAAGCCGGAGCAGAGCGGCATCGTACTTCTTGTTGATGACTCCATAGATCACGGTGTCCACCTTGCCCAGAAACTGGATCTCCACATCCTTGTGTGGATCAATCCCCTTTGCTTCCAGCTGGGGCAGGATGAACATATAACCGGCATAGGAATATTCGCCAATGGCGGCCACTTTTTTTCCTTTGAGTTGGTCTATCGTCTTGATCTCGCTGTCCTTACGGACAATGGTCCCGCCACAAAAAGAAGGAACCCCTTTGGCGATCACCTTATAACTGGTAGACCGCAACTTATAATAGGCGGTGGGAGAGGGAAGCAGGAGGTCATATTCCCCGCCCTTGGCCTTTTCTACAAAGCTCTTTGCGTCCGTCGCCGAGGAAATGCTGATCTTTTTGCCAAGTTTTTTTTCAAGATGAGCGGCAAGAGGGCCATACATCTCGACAATGGTTTTCGGCGATTTATAAGGGAAAACTCCAAACTTAATGACGTTGGGAGTTGACGGCTCATGTGCCTGGGACAAAGCAGGTATGATTATGGCCAGGAGAGTAAGCACCAAGCACCAACGACCTGTTAACCGGCAAGAAATTTTGTCCATTTTTTTCCTCATTTTTTATGTTACAGAAGCAACGTACCCTCCTTTATTATTGTATTTGCAGGGGATATGTCAAAGGATATTGCCATTGCCCGCAAAAATTATGACCTCTGACAGAGAGTTTCCTGCTCAATGGTCGCAAAAATGTGCTTGTGCTTGACAAGAGGGGCTTTTGCACTAAGATATCCCGGACAGATCGCCATACGATCACAGCTTTTTATTGCATTTTATCATTAGAGCGTCAGGAGTATTTCATGAAATATCTATCCACTAAGATCCGTACCCTGGCCCTGGTCACGGTAATCGCTCTGCTCCTGGCCGCATTCCTGTATGTAGTTGCCCGTTCCGGGCCGCTGGCACCCATTGCCGTGACCGTGACCACGGTTAAAAATCAACCCATCACCCCGGCTCTCTTTGGCATCGGCACGGTCCAGGCCCGCTACACCCACCGCCTCGGCCCGACTGTTGCCGGCCGGGTGCTGCATGTCAATGTCCAGGTAGGGGACAGGGTCAAGGCCGGACAGATACTGGCCGAAATAGCTCCCATTGATCTGGATGAACGGATCACCGGACAGGATGCCGCCCTGAAACGGGCTGAGGCCTTAGCCATAGGGGCCGAGGCGCAAGTCAAAGAAGCAATAGCCGGCGCCGCCTTTGCTGCATCGCAGGCCCGCCGTTACAGCCAACTCTTTGAGGCGCATTCGATAAGCGCAGAGGCCGCTGAGGGCAAACACCAGGAAAACAGAGTGGCTGAGGCCGCGCTTGCCACCGCCCGCGCCAATCTGAACGCGGCTCGTCAGGACCGGGAACGACTCAAGGCCGACCGCGCCGGACTGATCCAGCAACAGGAAAATCTGCGACTGCTGGCGCCAATTGATGGTCTGGTAGTCGCCCGTGATGCCGAACCAGGAGATACGATAGTGGCTGGACAGGCCATAGCGGAGATGATCGATCCTGCCAGCCTGTGGATCAATGTTCGTTTTGACCAGTCGCGGACCGCAGGCCTGCGCGCGGAACTGCCGGCTGTTATTGCCCGGCGCTCTTCATCGCAGCAACCCATCGCCGGCCGGGTGCTGCGGGTAGAACCGCTGGCCGATGCCGTGACCGAGGAGACCCTGGCCAAGGTTGTTTTTGAGCCGCTGCCGGACCCGCTGCCGCCGATTGGCGAACTGGCTGAAATCACGGTGGCCCTGCCGACCTTGCCGGTTGCCCCGGTGATCCCCAATGGAGCCCTGAAACGAACCAATGATAAAAGCAGCAGGAACGGAGTCTGGGTTGTGCGCAACAAGGCTCTGACTTTCGTACCGGTTCGGTCCGGTGCAACTGATCTTGATGGCCAGGTGCAGATCCTGGATGGGATCAAGGAAGGTGATCAGGTTGTCGTCTATAGCCAGCGCGAGCTCACCAAGCGCAGCCGTATCAAGATCGTCGATCACCTGATCAAGGATACGCCATGATCAGTCTGGCCGGCCGTGATATTCTCAAATCGTGGAGCAAATTCGTTTTCACGGGCATGGGCCTGGGGCTTTTGATCGGGGTAACCTTCTCCATGGCCGGGGTCTATCGCGGCATGGTGGACGATGCCAAGGCGCTGCTGAGCAACAGCGGCGCCGATCTCTGGGTGGTGCAGAAGGACACCCAGGGTCCCTATGCCGAATCGTCCAGCATCTACGACGACGTCTATCGCGACCTCCTCGGCATGCCTGGGGTGGCGCGCGCCGCCAACATCACGTATCTTACCATGCAGGTCCTGCGTCAAGGGCAACCAGATGTCCGGGCCATGGTCGTCGGTATCCTACCGGACAGCCCGGGAGAGCCAGGGTATCTGGTGGCCGGTCGACAGATAACCCGCAACCACTATGAAGCGGTGGCCGATGTGGCCACGAAATTCAAGATCGGCGAGCGCATCCAGATTCGACGCAACGAATACACCGTGGTCGGCCTGACCCGGCGCATGGTCTCCTCCGGCGGTGACCCCATGGTCTTTATCCCCCTCAGGGACGCGCAAGAGGCGCAATTTTTAAAGGACAACGATGCCATCGTCGGCCAGCGGCAGCGCACCGCCGCCAACCCGGCCCTCAACCGTCCCGGCGTGCCCGGCCTGCTTGACGCGGTGATCGTGTCGCAAAACCACAATCCTTATGTCAATGCGGTGCTGGTGCAGATCAAACCAGGGTTCAGCCCGGAAGAGGTCGCCGCCCCCATCCAGCGTTGGAAACACCTGCAGGTTTTCACCCGCGCCCAGATGGAAGAGATCCTGGTGGTCAAACTGGTGGCCACATCGGCCCGGCAGATCGGCATGTTTCTGGTCATCCTCACCATCGTCAGCACCGCCATCGTCGCCTTTATCATCTACACCATGACCATGGGCAAGATTCGGGAGATTGCGGTGCTGAAGCTGATCGGCACCCGCAACCGCACCATCGCCGCCATGATCATGCAGCAGGCCATCGCCCTCGGCATTATTGGTTTTGTGGTCGGCAAGATCGTCGCCACCATCTGGGCGCCGATGTTTCCCAAGTATGTCCTGCTGATACCGGGCGATGCGGCCCGCGGATTTGCCGTGGTGGTGATCATCTGTATCCTTGCCAGCCTGCTGGCCATCCGGGCCGCGCTCAAGGTGGATCCAGCCGAGGCGATTGGGGCCTGATATGCCAGTCAAAGGAATCCACATCGAAGGTCTGGCCAAGCGCTATGGTTCAGGGGATACCGCGGTCGATGCCCTCAAGGATGTTAATATGGAGGTGGCGGCGGGAGAAGTCGTCGGCCTTGTTGGCCCTTCCGGATCAGGAAAAAGCACCCTGCTCAAGGCCTTAGGGGCGGTAATCGAACCCAGCGCCGGACGGATGACCATCGGCGATACGGTCATTTACGATAACGGCTGGAAGATCAAAGATCTGCGGGCCTTGCGCCGGGACAGTATCGGTTTTATCTTCCAAGCCCCTTACCTGATTCCCTTTCTCGATGTCACTGATAATATCGCCCTGCTTCCCATGCTGGCCGGCCAGTCCAATGCCAGATCCCGCGAACTGGCCATGACCTTGCTCCAGGCACTGGATGTAGCCCATCGCGCCAAGGCCATGCCGGCACAGCTTTCCGGCGGAGAGCAGCAGCGCGTCGCCATTGCCCGGGCGCTGGTCAACCGGCCGCCGGTGGTCCTGGCTGATGAGCCCACGGCACCGCTTGACAGTGAACGGGCCCTTGCCGTCATCCGTATCCTGGGCCAGATGGCCCAACAGTACGAAACCGCCATTATCGTCGTCACCCATGACGAAAAGATCATCCCCACCTTCAAACGGATCTACCACATCCGTGATGGCGTCACCTACGAAGAAGCCGGCGAAGGAAGGGAGACAGGCTGAAGGTAAAGGCTTTTCCTTCAGCCTTCCAGTCTTTAACCTTTAAACCTAAAAACGGCAGTTACTTCATAATGTAAATACCGCTCCCCCTCATCCCCAGCCCTTGTATGTTTTTTGTATGTTTTGAGTATCATGTTATATTGAGTTTTCGGAAGGTATTGCACAGCCCGATAGCCCTTTGGGACACAAAGCCCGTGGAGAAGCTCTTGGCGTGCAATATCAACCGTTTATCCGAAGCC
>CAITDH010000106.1 GCA_903891045.1 uncultured Desulfobulbaceae bacterium
CTGGCAGTATTTGGGTGATACCACCGGGACTGGCTTGGCTCGCATTGGCAAGAGTTACACGAGCAGCCCGAAGAAGATTTTAGTGCTGCCGCTTGTGCCTGATTTCCGCACGGTTTTGTACTCAGGTGGCACCACACCATGAGCCACGCAAGTCGCAGACCGAACCGAGAAGAGTTTAAAGTGCAGCGGGCTGAGAGGAAGCGAGTTCAGAAAGCCTTGGGCTTGCCACAAATATCTCATACGACTATTTCAAACGGTAAGAGCAACTATCGGAATACGGCAGAGGAAGGCGTTGCGCGCACTGAGGCGACTTGGGAGCAGTTGAAGGTTCTGCGGGCCAAGCTACCGGCTCTGTTGAAGCGGTTCGCAGCAATTCCCGATCCGAGGAATGCTCGAAAGACCAAGCACAAGCTCTCCGTCCTGATGCTCTACGGCATCTTGTCCTTTGCCTTGCAGATGTCTTCATCCCGTGAGGCTACGAGGGAAATGAGCCGCCCGATGTTCTGGGAGAATCTGAAGCGATTTTTTCCTGAACTCGATGAGGTCCCGCACCATGACACGCTGAAACGTCTTTTAGAAAGAATTGAAATAAGTGAGCTTGAGAACCTGCATTTGGATCTTATCCGCGGGTGGATCAGAAACAAGAAATTCAGACGCTATCTGATTGACAACTATTATCCGATTGCCATCGACGGCACTCAGAAAATGTGTCGTGACGAACTCTGGGCCGAGGAGTGCCTGCAGCGCACCCACAACAGGGGAGAGAGCACCGAGCATACTCAATATTACGTCTACGTGTTGCAGGCCAGCCTGGCCTTTTCCGGGGGGCTGAGCATTCCTGTGATGGCTGAGTTTCTGACCTATGAAGGCGATGGTTTGGGCGACAGTAAGCAGGATTGCGAGCTCAAAGCATTTCAACGATTGTCTGAGCGGCTCAAAAACAAGTTCCCAGCCTTGCGAATCATACTTCTGCTTGATGGGCTATACGCAAAGGGTCCCGTTATGGATCGGTGCCACCAGTACAATTGGCAGTATATGATCGTCCTGAAAGATGGCGCCCTGCCCACGGTGGTACGGGAATTTGTGGCTTTGTCGGAACTTGAGCCAAAGCAGCGGCATACAATGTCCTGGAATGGTCGCACCCAGCGGTTCAAGTGGATTAACGACATTGAGTACGAGTACGGACCAAATGGTAGGAATAGAATGCACCTTCATGTGGTTGAGTGCAGGGAACAGTGGTATGAGATTGAGAAGGGGAGCTCGCAAGAAATCGAGAAGAACAGTCGGCACGTCTGGATTTCGAGTGTACCACTCACCAGGTGGAATCTTCACGAACGTTGCAATTTGGGGGCGCGCGCCCGTTGGACCATTGAAACCAGCTTTCTTGTGGAGAAGCGACAAGGCTATCAATATGAGCATTGCTTTTCGTATGACTGGAATGCCATGAAAGGTTACCACTGCCTGATGCAATTGGGACATATGTTCAATGTTATGGCTCAGCACTCAGGAGAACTGGCCAAGTTCATCAAAGATACCGGGGTGCGCGGGTTAATCCGTTTTGTTCGCGAGAGCATTGCCACCCCATGGATTGATATTGATTTGCTCAAAGAGAAGCTTGCAGCCCCATTTCAATTACGGCTGACGTAACAATATGAGCAACCAATGAAAAGTTGCTGCCAGTTAGGAGTAGATGGAGAGAGGTTTGCCCTGAGAACAGAAAACGGAACATAATTTAAGTGGTCAACGGTTCTCACGGGGCTTATGGAATGGCATCGAAGGCTTCTGCCATCAACATGGAGCTAAAATTCTACCTGTAGCAGCCATTACAAGGCTTGGATCAAAGGTTGTGCGTCATAGCTGCTCAAA
>CAITDH010000107.1 GCA_903891045.1 uncultured Desulfobulbaceae bacterium
AGAATCCTGCACCAGCATCGAAAACGCATCAGGTCTGCGGATCTCTGCTTACCAGCAGTAAAATCATGAACAGGAAAAGGCCGATAAAGCTCATTGGAAGAATAGCATGGTTGATGACCAGAGTACAAGGAGGCGGGCTGAAAACGTGGCCGGGGTGAGCAAAAATCAAGAGTCGCCGGTCGTTGTGATTGCTGTGCGAGAAGGCCCGCAGCAATCTTGCACAATTTGTAAATCCAATTGACAAATTGTGCAAACATGATAGGATTCTACCATGATCAAACGAACCGCTCACAATACCATCATGCGCCTTGCCAAGGGGTTTCCGGTTATAGCCATTACCGGTCCACGCCAATCGGGCAAAACGACTCTTGCCAGAAACACATTCCCCGACAAACCATACTTGACTCTGGAAGACCCGGATACACGAATGCTGGCCGAAAGCGACCCGCGTGGGCTCCTTGCCGGTTATCCTGACGGACTGATTCTCGACGAGGCACAGCGTTCTCCGCAGATTTTCTCCTACCTGCAATCTTTTGTGGATGATCATCTGGTCCCGGGCAAATATGTCCTGACCGGTTCCCAGCAATTCGGCCTCATGTCTGGAATAACCCAGTCTCTGGCTGGTCGGGTGGGGATGATCCAACTGCTCCCCTTTGCCATGGACGAACTGAGATCTGCCGACAAGCTGCCGAACGATATCAACCGGCTCATGTTGTATGGGATGTACCCACCCTTCTACGATCGTGAGCTGACCCCGGCGGACTGGTTTCCGGCCTACGTCAATACTTACATCGAACGCGACGTGCGCCAGCTCATCAATATTCGCGACCTTTCTGCCTTCCAGCGTTTCATCAGGATGTGCGCGGCCCGTACCGGACAATTACTCAATCTTTCGTCCCTGGCCTCGGATTGCGGCATTACGCACAACACGGCAGCGGCCTGGATATCGGTGCTGGAGGCAAGCTACATCATCTTTCTGCTGCGCCCTCACTTCAGCAATTTCAACAAGCGGATGGTCAAAGCTCCCAAGCTCTATTTTATTGATACCGGCCTGGCCGCATGGCTGCTGGGAATTCGGGAACAGGAACAACTGACCTTCCATGCCCAGCGGGGGGCACTGTTTGAGAATCTGGTGGTGACGGAATTTCTGAAGGGAAGGTTCAACAAGGGGCAACAGGCCGACATCTATTTCTGGCGTGACAGTAAAGGGCTGGAGGTGGACCTGTTACTTGATGACGGCAGCAGCCTGACACCGGTCGAGACAAAGTCCGGCCAGACGATTGTCCCGGATTTTATGACATCGCTAAGGAAGTGGTGCGAATTGTCAGGACTCCCAAATCGCCCGGCATGGCTGGTGTATGGTGGCATGACGGGACATACCAACGGGAATATCGCTATTGTCCCGTGGAGCGAACTGGCGATCTTGGCAACTCTATAATTCTCAGCTGGAAGAAACCGGGACTGGAAATATCAACAACGTCCCTTTAGTCTCCCCAGAAAAAATATTGTTTTATCAATAATTCTCCATTCTTCTTGAGAATTACCCCTCTTGCTGGTACACAATAGAATTGTGCTGAATTTTTCGTTAGTTGATTGACAGATGACGTCCCCTTTTTAGGGACAGCCCCTTATTGGAGAAACTCAGGTTCAGGTCTTGCAACCACACAAAGACTAAACAACCTAATGATAAATGTTTGATTGCAAGACTTAACCCCACACACTCGACCTTATCTTAGAAAGGCGCGGATTATCTCCCCTTCGACTGTAAGGAAAACAAAGCAATTTTTAATTGAATTTGGACATGAATTTTAATCTTCCGCGAAACGGCCCCATGTTTGAAATACCCGATGAATGGTGGGAAGCTAGCGAAATGTCAACCTACACGCCCACAAGGTCGCACTACTTGTCTGTCTCTGCTCACGCGGTAGTATCAATTGAAGAAATAGAACCTCCGTTACGTAATGGAGGTAAAGTGTGGTTTCGTGATAGAGATACGGTCGTTCAACTGCTCAAGGGAATGCGTGATTGTGACAAACTGCCACCAATACAGGTTTGGAGCAAAGAAAAGAAGTGTTCAACCCTACACGTTGTTCGTGACGGTTTCCATAGGTTCTATTTGAGTATCGCCATCGGATACTCAGAAATTCCCATCGAAGTTCAAGATTTTGACCTCAATGAGTTTTTAGAGAATGGAGGTAAAGGACAACCATGCGCTACCTGATTATCATTTTCTTTCTGATTACTTGTGTAACCTTTGCTCGCGCTGCGCAGCCTGTGGATACCACCTCAGACGTTGCTAATATAATCGGCACGGGGCAATTTTCATGCGGCCAGTTTATTGAATACCGAAAAGTGAATAATACTCAGCAGTTAGAGATGATCGTGCAATGGGTTTGGGGGTTTCTTAGTGCATACAATGCTCGCGGAAATTTCAACTCTCAATGGCATCGTGTATCGCACATTCGCAACTTGCCAGATTCCCCTACTGTGTTGTTGTACATCGAAACGTACTGCCAGAAATATCCAATTGATACTGTAACGGATAGTACATTCGCACTCATCAAAGAGCTTAATGGTACTACCGTGTGGAAAGGGCGATAGCCTATTGTAGCAAAGGGGGTATTATGTTGTAAGTCTTTAACGTAACTTAACCTTTTTCTTCCTCATTTCCTTTGAGAAAAACTCGGGATCAGGCGCAACAGGAAAACCTGGCAGGAAAACCTGGGGTCAGGTCTTGCAACCACACAAAGATTAAGCAACCTAACAAGAAATGACCCCACACACTTGCTCAGTGCCCGCCATATACTTTGCTTCGGTGGCCAATACGGATAATGAGGACTGTTACATCTTCGTCTTTGATGTCACAAATAACGCGATAGTTCCCGATTCGATATTTCCATAAGCCTGCCAACTCCTTGCGAAGCGGGAAGCACAAGGGGACGTTGTTGATATTTTCAGTTTTCGCTCTACGCTGCCAGCATGCGAAGACATACCCACATAGATATTTCCAGATTGCATCAAACGGCAAAAGACGACATCATATCAAACATAAAGATCCGCCCCCTATCGTGAATGAACTACCCCGGCAAGGGTATCAGCAACCCACTTATTGATGCTCTTGCCGGCTAAAACCGCCGCAGCCACTATTTCTCCATGGAGCGTTGAATCTGAATGGCAAAGGGGACGTTGTTGATATTTTCAGTTTTCACTCTACGCTGCCGTCATGCTAAGACATGCCGACATAACCTCCTGATAAATTCCAAAAATGCGCTTATTTATAAAATTATTGCAAATATGTAAAACATCAAACAAGAGAACATACATAACATACTGGAAACAAGCCAATTCCCTGTTGGTATGTTTTTTGCAACACATTTCCCTATACGCCAACATCACACACCCATCCACTCGGCGCAATCTGGGAGAAATTATGGATCAGCTTCTTGTCTCTGCAAATACCCCCGCCTCCTCCTGCCCGCTGGAGGCCCTGAAGATTCAGGCCCTCTCTGAGATCTGCCAGCTCATCGGCGAGGCGGTCCATCTCGACACCGCCCTGAGCCGGGTCTTTCAGGTCCTCCACGACATCCTGCGCATGGATCGGGCCACGCTCGTGCTCCTTGACCCGCACCGACAGCGGCTGGAGATCAAGGCATCCTACGGCCTGACCATTGAGGAGGAACAACGAGGGATCTACGGGCTCTCCGAAGGGATATGCGGCCAAATCTTTCAGAGCGGATCGCCCTGCGTTGTTCCGGACATCAACAGCGAGCCCCTGTTCCTCAATCGCACCGGCGCCCGGACCACCATCAAAAAGGATCAGATCTCTTTCATCGGTGTGCCGGTCCTCATGGCCCAGAAACCGGTGGGGGTACTCACGGTTGACCGGCTCTTCGGCCCGGAGACATCCTTTAAGGAAGACGTCAGTTTTCTGAGCGTCCTGGCCACGCTCATCAGTCAGGTTATTGCCCTGCACCAGGCCATTGCCCGCAAGGAAAAACGGCTGGTGGAGGAAAACCGTTCGCTGAAAGCGGAACTGCATGGCCGCTTCAACCGCCATTATATCATCGGCCAGTCACGCCCCATGCAGGAGGTCTTTGCCACTATTGAAAAGGTGGCGCCCAGCCGGGCAACGGCGCTGCTTCTTGGAGAATCAGGCACCGGCAAGGAACTTGTGGCCCGGGCCATCCATGAGGCCAGCCCCCGAAGGGATAAAAACTTTATCAAGATCAACTGTGCGGCCCTGCCGGAAAACCTGCTGGAGAGTGAACTCTTCGGCCACGAGAAAGGGGCATTCACCGGGGCCACGGCCAGCCGGGCCGGACGCTTTGAACTGGCGGACGGCGGCACCCTCTTTCTCGACGAGATCGGCGAGTTGCCTCTGTCTCTCCAGGCAAAACTCCTCAGGGTCCTCCAGGAACACCAGTTTGAACGGCTGGGCGGCACCAGGACCCTGGAAGTCGATGTGCGTATTATTGCCGCCACCAATGTGAATCTTGAAGATGCCGTGGCCCGTGGTACCTTTCGCAACGACCTTTATTATCGCCTGAATGTGCTGCCCTTTCATCTCCCCCCACTGCGGGAGCGCAAGAGTGACATCCCGATCCTGCTCAACCACTTCCTGCGGGCAAGTATCGAACGGAACGACAAAGAGGTGGAGTTATCCCAGGAGGTCCTCGACGTCCTGATGAATTACAACTGGCCGGGAAATGTGCGGGAGCTGCAAAATCTCATCGAACGCTTGGTTATTTTGACCGATAAGAGTATTCTTTATCCGAGTGATCTTCCCAAAGAGATGGAAAACCCCTTGCCCCAAGAGACAACATCCACCTCCTCAGCAAGGATCCCCGACACTCTTCAAGATCTTAACACCAACGTATCCAGGAGCAGCCACCCGGCCCTCCACTCCCTGGAAGAGCTGGAACAAGCGGAGATCAAGGCCGCCCTGCTGCGTAATGGCTGGGTCCAGGCCCGCGCCGCCCGGGATCTGGGGCTGACCCAGCGCCAGATTGGCTATAGGATCAAGAAGTTCAATCTGGACCGGCCGGAATTTTAGATGCCGTTATGAAGCAGGCAAGGTCTTTTTCTTGCTTGCTTCATAACGGCATCTTATGCCGCCTCCAAGAAACAGCCAATCTCCTCCGGCTGTTTCTTGGGGCGGCGTCTGGCAAATAACAGACAAAACAGAGGATCAAAACCATGAATCTCCTGAACAAGAAATCAATCTTTACGTCCATGCTTCAGGATGGTCCCTTTGCGGTTGGTGATATGCCACCCTTTGCCCATCCCTTTTCCAAGGAGGCCAAGAGCTGGGTGCGCACGCTGGAAGGAAACCAACTGCTGAAAACCAAATATCGCGCCGTTCGTAGTCAGATCTTCGACCTTCTGGGGATCAGCAGCTTTGACGAGATTCTGATCCTGATCCATGACCGGAAACATCGCGAAAAAACGGCGGAACGCTCTCGCCGCCTTCTGGGAAACATGTTCGGCCTGGACAGTGCCAGCCACGACATCGGCCGTTATTTGCACGACTATGCCCGTATCGCCGACGATGTCGTCAACTCCCTGCGGGAAAAGGTCCTGGCTCCCTATCGCTCGCATATCGAGACTACCAATGAGATCGAGACCACCCACGACCCGGTGAATCTGCTGCTCATCATCTTTGACGAGCGTTTTCACCGCAAGGCCCGCTTTGAGGCCAAGCGCAAGCTGGTGCTCATGAATCTTGCCGGTTCCATTGACCAGCGGGAACGGGAGACCGATATCGAGACCAAGTTTTCGGACTTCCTTCGTTTTCTCAACTCCCATGTCTGGAGTCCCAGTCTCAAGATCGGCGATCTGGAGATCAAATATCTGCACAGCCACCACAATCCCGACGATTTCAGTTGCCGGGAAGTGACCGTTCTCTCTGAAGAACAGGCCCGAGCGCAGACACCCACCGCCGGCGAAAAACTGACCCTGATCAAGCGCCGCCGTTTTCGCAGTCAGGAGAAAGAAATTCCGATCTATGTCACTATCAGAAAAAAACCACCTGCAGCTAAGGTCCTGAAGCTGTTGCGTAAAAATGAAAAAAATCCAGCCGTGGCCGTTGATGATGAGCTGGGGCTGATGGCAGTGCTCAACTCGGTAGGTGACGTCAAATGCTTCATCCGCCACCTGACCAACAGCGCCGTACAGGCAGGCTCGCTCATGACTCTGGAGGATATCTCCGACACCCTGACCGGCGGCCAGTACGGGGGCACATCCATGGGCAGTTCCGGCAACACCCCAATGCTGAAGTTTTTTGCCAGACTGGGCGGGATACGGGTGGAGTTCATCCTCCACACCAACCGCTCCTATCTCAACTATATCTACCAGCGGGATGTGGCCCATGACGAATATGAGGTCAAGCGGATCTTCGACACCGGGGTGGCGGACTTCCTCTTCCCCATCGATATCTATCGCCTGCAGATGGATGAGATCCGCACCGCCCAGATCAAGTCATTCCGCAAACAGATCGAAGAAAGCTAACGAGGGCCACCATGACTCCCAACTTTCACGGCATCATCGACTCCACCCTGCGGGAAGGCGAACAGACGCCAGGGGTGCGCTTCAGCCAGGAACAGCGCTACGCGATCATCCGCCAGCTCTGCCAGGTAGGAGTGGAAGAGATTGAACTGGGCGTTGCTTCCGCAAAAAACAACTACCTGCAGGAGCTCTTTGCCTTTGCCCGGAAAACGGCCAACGGACAGCCACGGCTGGGGCTCTGGTGCCGCTGCCACAGCGAGGATATCGCCTTTGCCGCCACCTGCCGACCCGATGTCCTGTCGCTGTCGATCCCGGCCTCAGACCTGCATATCAGCCAGCGTCTGCAAAAAGACCGGGCCTGGATCCTGGCCACCCTGCGCCAGGCCGTTGGCCAGGCCAGGGAATCCGGCATCCCCTTTATCTCTCTTGGCCTGGAAGACGCGACCAGGGCCGAGCCCGAGTTCCTCTGCCAACTGGCCCGTACCGCCGCCGATTGCGGCGTCCAGCGTCTGCGTCTGGCCGACACCGTGGGTATTGGCTCTCCGGCCACCATTGCAGACATGGTACAAATGCTGCGGCGGATATCAGGGCTTCCCTGCGGCGTCCACACCCACAACGATTTCGGCATGGCCACCGCCAACGCCATTGCTGCCATTGAGGCCGGGGCGTCCTGGATCGACGCCACAGTCCTGGGCCTGGGCGAACGGGCAGGCAACTGCCGCCTCGAAGAGGCCGCTGCCTTTCTCTGCCTGCAAAAAGGAATGGGACACTATCAGACCCACCTCTTGCTCGCGCTCTGCCAGACCGTCAGCAGAGCCGCAGGGTTGACCATCGCCGGCAACCACCCTGTTGTCGGAGAGTCCATCTTTACCTGCGAAACCGGCCTGCACCTGCATGGCCTGACCGTCAATCCCGACACCTACGAGCCCTATTCCCCGGACAAGGTCGGCGCCAGCCGCACCCTACGCTTTGGTCACAAGAGCGGCAAACGGGCCCTCTGTAACCACCTGGCGCACTTAGGCCATCCCATTGATGACAGCAAGGCGGAGGTGCTTTCCCGGCAGCTCCGCAACCTGGCTGGCCTTCCCGCCCAAGGCCTCAGCGATCCTGAGCTGCTGCGCCTGGCGGCACAATAAAAAAAGCCCCTTTTTCTCAACAAGAAAAAGGGGCTTGAATCAAAAATGATGATCTCGCCAGTAATCAATTGAATCCGCAAAAATATTTATAACTTTTCATTGTCCTTCGAACCGAGTTAAAAAAGCCTGCCCGATATTTTTCCTGATGAGAAGTTCAGCAAAGATATTGGAACGTTCCCCTCTCCCTGAGGGAGGGTTAGGCGACGGCCAAGGATTGCATAGTGTCGCGGGCGCCATGGACGGCGCAGGAGCGACGTGAGGGGGAAAATCCTGATTTTAAGCCCCGGCTGCCCCCTCATCCGGCCTTCGGCCACCCTCTCCCTCAGGGAGAAGCAACTGTGTTCAAAGTCAAGCAGTTATTGTTTTCAAATGCAGCGGATTCCATTTTTTCCCTGATTTCAGGATTGCGTTGAGGATAACAAGTAACTTATGCATACATGCAA
>CAITDH010000108.1 GCA_903891045.1 uncultured Desulfobulbaceae bacterium
CCCATGCGATCACCGATATTCATCTGGTGCAGGGCTGTGGTCACCTTGCCGGCCCGGTTGACGGTAAAGAGCAGATGCCCTTCTTCGGTGGGCGAAGAGGCAATGCCGATGGGAATCTCACCTTGTCCTGCCAGCGACAGCATGGCAAACTGACCCGGCACATGCTTCCATGCCTTTCTATGGGCCTCATTCTCAAAGACAAGTTTGAAGGTCTTCTGGTTGCCGTCTTCCGTCTCAACCACAATGTCGTCGATGCGGACAGGATAGGGCATATAGGATATCATATCTTACTCCACCGCCAGAAGGTCAGTCATGACCTCACGGATATCAATGTTAACAGGACAATCCTGGACGCAGCGCCCACAACCCACACAGGAGAAAGGTCCGAAGCGGTCCGGGAAATATTTCAGCTTGTGCAGGAAGCGGTTGCGGGTCCGCTGCACCTTCTGCCCCCGTGGATTATGGCCTGAGGTGTGCAGGCTGTAGAGGGGAAACATGCAGGAATCCCAGTAGCGGATGCGCCGCCCCTGGCCGCGTACCACCTCGTCCTGGATATCAAAGCAGTAACAGGTCGGGCAGATAAAGGTACAGGCCCCACAGTTGATGCACGACTCGCCCAACGGCTGCCACAGGGGAGCATCATAGAGCCTGCCCAGCTCGCTGCCTTTCAAGGTGTCAAGCTCCACTGAACTGGCCTTGACCTCTTCTTGGCGGCGCGCGGAAAGTGCCGAGATCTCGCTTGCATCGGCCGGGGCCAGATCAAGACCAGCCACTAAGGTCTCGCCTTTGGTGCTGCCCACCTCGACAATAAAACCATCCTGAGTTCGGGAAAAGACTAGATCAAGACCTTCACTGCCGAGCGGTGAGCCACCCATCTGCGTGCAGAAGCAGGTTGACAGGCTTTGATCGCAGGTAAAGCCGACCAGCGCCGTCCGCTGCCGATTGGCTTGGAAAAAAGGATCTTCCTGATAAGGCAGATTGTTGAGCAGGACACTTCTGGCATCACAGGGACGGACGCCAACCACGACCTGCATCTCCTTGGATTTTGCCGGTTCCCGCATCAGTCCCTTGTCTGGATGGTTGTTCTTCAGGGTATAGGTGAGCAGGGTTTCCGGTTGCGGAAAGAAAAATGTCTTCACCGATGCTGGTGTTGGCCCAGTGGGAAGAGCAAGCGAGGTGAGCGCCTGGCTGCCATCCACCCGTCGCCAGCCAGGCGCACAATCAGAAGATGCGGCGGGTTGTTTGGCAAGGGCAGGGGCATACACCCGGTGGGCCTTGCTCCACTGCTGCATCATCGCATCCAGCTCGGCTGGTGTAATCTTAAAGACCTTCACGATTATTTGCCCTCCTTGACAGCCGAGGGCGCAGGCCAAGGATGGCCCAGTGTCGCAGGTGCCATGGACGGCACAGGAGCGACCTCAGCCACCATAAATTTCTGGGGATCATCCATCGCATACGTGGTCAACGGCAAAGGGGCATCAGGCTGCATTCCCGCCTCGATCCCGTAAAGATTCAATACATCCTTATTCAGCTTCTTGGTCAGCATGCGCATATTGATCCCCATAGGGCAGACCGTCTCGCAGGTGCCGCAATCAGTGCAGCGTCCGGCACAATGATAGGCCCGCAGGATATGAAAGAGACCGGTATCGACCGCCTCCAGACTCTTGCCGACCCATTGGGGTTTGGCATCATCGACGAAACAGGTGGGACAGTAGCAGAGTGGGCAGGAGTTGCGGCAGGCATAGCAGCGGATACAGGTGGAAAATTCCTCGGTAAACCAGGCCCAGCGTTCATCCCCTGATTTCTGTTCCAGGGCGTCAACCTGCGTGAACGGGTTGGGATTCTTCCGCTCCGAGACAGGCTCGCCAATCCGCACATCCACTAGCACCGGGTCAGGATGGGTGCAAGTCTGGCAGTTGTCGCGCACCACACTCCAGCGATTGATGGTTTCAGAAAAATCAGCACCCTGAATAACCAGGTCATGATCACCCTCTTCCACCGCCAGGATCTCCCGGCCGGTAAACAAACCCTCCACCTTGCGCCTGCTCACCATGCCGCGGCTGCCGACACCCATGACCACCACCCGGTCGCGGGCCACCTGATGTTCCTGGATCTGCACCACAATGTTACGTGACCAGCAGCCGGTAGCACAAATCGCCACCTTGGGCAGCGGGCCTTCCGGTTTGGGATCACGCGGTCCGCGCGGCGGTTCAACCGATTTCAGCGTCGCCGGCAGATAGTTGGCCAGATTGAGCACGCAGAAGGTGTTCCAGATCAGCTTGCTGCAATCCTCAGGAGTCCGGACCACCAGCGGTTTGACCGTCATCGGCAGGGTGCCGGCAGCATAACCAATCACCGCAGCCACCGTACCTTCTTCCAGAAGTTTCCTGGCCTGGGCCCGGATCTCTTCACTTACTGTTTCGTTTATTGTTGGCATGATCTTTTTACGCGACCTGTAATTCCGTTTCTAAGGCATCAATTTTTTTTACCAGCCTGCTTGCCGGCCCCAGTGCTTTCACTCTCTCAGTCACGCTTTGGACAACTTCAGCAAACTGCTCGCCCTCGGAGGCCGATACCCAGGAAAAATTGACCCGTCCCGGCTCGACCCCGATAAAATCGAGGAGATTGCTCAGGAGGGCAAAACGCCTGCGGGCAAAATAATTACCGCTGATATAGTGGCAGTCTCCCGGATGACAACCGGACACCAGAACCCCGTCAGCCCCGGATTTCAGCGCCGACATGATCATGTTCTCGCTGACCCGTCCGGAACAGGGGACCCTGACAATCCTGATATTAGATGGATACTGAAAGCGGCTGACACCGGCCAGATCAGCACCGGCATAACTGCACCAGTTACACAGGAAGGCAATAATCTTCGGTTCCCAGTTA
>CAITDH010000109.1 GCA_903891045.1 uncultured Desulfobulbaceae bacterium
CCGGCCAACTCCTGCTGGCTCACCCTGCCGTGGAGGATTACCCGTTCACCCAATTCGGCCGCGAGTGCCTGGCATTCCTCTTCCTCCCCGCCACTGCCGCTGCCGAGCAGATGGAGACGCAGAGGCAGATTGTCCAGCCTCTTTATGGTGCGCAGCAGCCAGGGTACTCCCTTGGATTGGGACAGCTTACCGGCATAGACCATCTCGCAGGGCGGCAATGGTTGCTTTTTCGCCTCCACAAAGAGTGTCCCGTTGAAACCGCCTCCCACAACCCGGATACGCTCGGGGGCAATCCCATACAATGCCTCGATCCTTCCAGCTTGATCATTGCTGAGCGCCATGACTCGATCTATTTTCCGGCAAGGCATGGTCACCTTTTCCCGCAGATGGGGACAGTTGATGTACTGGCGCAGATCCGTGGAATGACAGGTCGTGACCATGGGGATATCCGGCAGCAGCAGCCTCGCGGTACTGGTCATCAACCAGAGATGGTGGCTGTGAATAATATCAGGCCGGAAAGAAGAGACTGCCTCCGCAATTTTTCCGGCAAAGGCCTTCTGATACTTTTCGATCGCCTCCGAATCCAGATCGATAAAACGACTGCTCTCATAGGGCATGACATCACTCATCCCGGCAACGGGAAAAGGCAGCTCTCCCCCGGAAAAAGTAAGATAGCAGAAGTCTTGCCCATCAAGGCAGGGGAGGCAGGGGGGAGGTCCGGCAGGAATACCGGCCAACAACATATTTTGGTGACCGGCACGTCTTGCCAGGTCGATAACATTCTGCAGATAGACGCCACTGCCTGTACATTCAGGACGTTGACTGAGGAGATGAAGGATTCTCATGATTGGTTCCAGCCGTTATCGGTGTTCGACCGATCAAGAATGGGCGCCCTTTTTTGCTTTCTAGAAAAAAGTCGACAGATTTTTTAATTTGCTCTGCTGTCCCCTGCTTTGAATATCGGCCAGAAAATACGATCTGGCCTACAAGTTTTTTCCAGGGAGATCATCAGGCTATCTGCGACACATTGTCGATACTCTTGACGGGCCTCATTTCTTTTGGCTCCTTGCTATTTCAGGTGGGTAAACCAAATTTTCCGTCGAAGGGACAGGGCATGGCGATTAAATTCTTGGTTGCTTGGTAGCCGCGTGCCTTTGCAATATCCTCCTGCAAAGGCACGCAAGCCAACCACAGCGCTAATGCCCCGCTTCCTCACCCTGGCCTGCCATACCCATCAGGGTTGTTCTTCTGCCAGCGCCAAAGATCCCGGCACATATCCTCAAGCCCCAGTTCTGCCTGCCAGCCCAGCACCTCACGGGCCAAGGTCGGGTCGGCATAGCAGGCCGCGATGTCCCCCGGTCTTCTGGCCGTGACCACATGGGAAATTGGACGCCCGGAAGCCTGGGCGAAGGCCGCCATCATCTCAAGCACCGAATAGCTGCGGCCGGTTCCAAGGTTGCAGAGTAGCAGCCCTGGACTTTCCACCAGTGTCCGCAGGGCATGCACATGTCCCCGCGCCAGGTCCATCACATGGATGTAGTCGCGCATCCCGGTGCCGTCCGGGGTCGGGTAATCACTGCCGAATACGGAAAGCTGTGCCAGTCGGCCCATTGCCACCTGGGCGATATAAGACATAAGGTTGTTCGGGGTGCCGGCCGGATCCTCACCGATCCGGCCGGAGGGATGCGCACCAACCGGGTTGAAATAGCGGAGAATGGCGACCTGCAGGGCCGGATCCGCAACTCGCGCATCCTGAATGATCTGCTCGATCATCAGCTTGGTGCGTCCATAGGGGTTGGTGGGACGGACTGGAAAATCCTCGCGGATCGGCACAGTATCAGGGGCGCCATAGACGCAGGCCGAGGAGGAAAAGACTATCTGCTTCACCTGGTGCGCCGCCATGCATTCAAGGAGCACCAAGGTTCCGGTCAGGTTGTTATGGTAGTAGCGCAGCGGTTCGGCAACGCTCTCCCCCACCGCCTTGAGGCTGGCAAAATGAATCACACTGGAGATGGGATAGGCCTGGAACACCGCATCAAGGGCCGCCCGGTCGATCAAATCCACTTCATGCAGCGCCACGGGCTTGCCGGTAAGCTGCCGAACCCGCACTAGACTTTCGGGGCTCGCATTGACGAAGTTGTCAACCACCACGATCTCGTAGCCAGCCTGCTGCAATTCCACGATGGTGTGAGATCCGATGTAACCGGCGCCGCCGGTTACCAGTATATGTGCCATTGTCTGCTCTACCTCTCTCTTTTACAATTAATTGCCGAGCAAGTATTGATCTTGCTCGGCAGCCCCTGTTTTTACCCGCTGGTCGAGAAATCTCCCATTAGCCAAGGAAGCCTTTACGAAAGAACCTTTACTCTCTGACTATTTCGTTAGGGTTCCTTATGCCATTTTTACCATGTATAAACAGAGCTTCTTGCAAAAATCCAAGCAGCTATTTTTTTGCATATAATATGTTGAAATAATTGAGCTTCATGGAATTTTCAGGTATTGTTTTGTACCACCAAAGCAAAGCCGAGGAGAATGCCGATGAAGCTCAAAGAGAAGATATCATGGTTGATGGGCCATGTCCAAAGAAGTTTGTTTTCGCATCTTAACGAATGCCTTGATACGCGTCTTACCGAGCAGGAACAACGGCTGGTAACAATCCTTGAGGTTGTCCAGGTTGAAAAGTATGTTCCTAACAGTGCAACTATCCAGTGGCTGGGCCGCAAGCCTCTTGACCGGCAAGCCATTGCCAGATCGCTTATCGCAAAGGCAGTGTATCGAATTCCCGCAACCAGTGACTTGCGACGGGCACTTCTGGCTACCAAAAACCTTCGGCGCATCTGCGGATTCATAGCCCTTGGTGATATCCCGTCAGAATCCACCTTCTCGCGAGCCTTCACCGAGTTTGCCGCCAGTGAAATCGGCAAACTGGCACACGATGCCCTGGTAAAAGACTGCCTTGAAGGTGAACTTCTTGGGCATATCAGCCGCGACGCTACAGCCATTATTGGCCGAGAGAAACCAGCCAAGAAGGTAAAAGAGCCAAAGAGGCCACGCAAGAAAGGCCGTCGAGCCAAGGGCGAACAACGGGAGCCGGTTGTTGAGAAACGACTTGACCGTCAGGTTGGCCAGTCCGCAGTAGAGGCCATTCGTGAACTGCCATTTTGCTGTGACCGGGGCACCAAGAAGAATGCTAAGGGATACACAACGTCCTGGAACGGCTACAAGCTGCATCTGGACACAAATGATGTGGGTCTGCCGATCAGTGC
>CAITDH010000110.1 GCA_903891045.1 uncultured Desulfobulbaceae bacterium
GATCTATCTGGCTGAAAAACCCTGTAAATCTGGGTCTTCCGGGTTAAGCGTACTTGTGTTTTAACCAGTAAATACAACTAAAGATAACATTCTGAAATCTTGTTGTTTTTTAGCCTTTAAAGAGTACGAGAAAAAGATTTAGAATTAACAGAAAGTCTCATTTTGTCGAAAGTCATAAACTGATATTTTCTTAAGTCATCTCGGGTGGCTATGACATTTTTCCACAGTAACTCTTTATATAGATTCTACAATAAAAACAATGCGTTACTCCAAGTATGCTTTAGTCGGATGACCCTGAAAATACAATATTTTTTTAATTAACCATAGATTACAGGAGGAGTTGTATGTCTGAATTTACCGTTACTGACCAAGCAGTAAAAAAACTTACTGAATACCTGGAGCAGAATAGTATTGATTCTGCCTTGCGTATTGCCTTGATGCAAGGTGGCTGAGCAGGCCCCTCGTTGGGGTTGGCTCTGGATGAGCCAAAAAACAATGATAAAATCTTTGAAAATGGTGGGTTGAAATTTCTCGTAGAGGAAGGTCTCTTGAATACTTGCGGTACAGTTAGTGTTGATTATGTTGACGCTGGCCCACGTTCCGGGTTTGGCATTACCTCCAGCAATCCGATTAGTGGTGGCGGTGGATGTAGTTCTGGCTCGTGCAGTTCTGGCGGATGTAGTTGATTGTCATAGCTTGATTTCTCCGGCGAGCCTCATTTCCGTGAGGCTCGCCTCCTTATTTTTTCCTCTCTTTTTATTTCTATTTCCACGTCCAAAATTTCATAGTCAAAAGCTTGACATGTTGTTATAGGCGCACCTATACTTTTAACTGCAAACAAAAAGACTCGAGCAAAGGATCAAGGTCCTCTCATTTTTTTCACTTAGCCGTTGTGGCGAAAACGGCATAAGGAGCCATAACGAAATGGTCAGAAATATAACGGTTGTTTCGTAACGGCTCCTAACCTTCAAGACCTTATTAAGGAGGAGAGTTTCATGCAGTTTGATAAATTTACCATAAAGTCCCAGGAAGCGATCCAGGCGGCCCAGCAACTCGCTCAGAATAAATCTCATCAGGAGATTCAGTCCGCACATCTGGCCAGATCCATTCTTGAGCAACCCGAGGGGGTTGTGGTGCCGGTACTCCAGAAAATGGGGGTTGATCCTGCCATTATCCTGATGGAGCTGAACAAGATACTTGAAAAGATTCCCCAGGTCTCGGGCGGTGGCGCTGGTCAGGCTTATATCTCTGGAGAGCTGAAACAGCTCCTCGATAAGGCATTCAGCACTGCCAGCCAGATGCAGGATGAATTTGTCAGCCAGGAACATCTTTTTCTTACCATTATCAAAGATAATAAGTCAGAGACTTCCAGAATGCTGCGCAGTAAGGGCGTTGATGAGAAAAATTTCCTGACGGCCCTGGCCACTATTCGCGGCAATCAGCGGGTTACCGACCAGTATCCTGAGGAAAAATATCAGGCCCTGGAGAAATATGCGCGCAATCTGACCGATCTTGCCAGAAAGGGGAAGCTGGATCCGGTCATTGGCCGAGATGAGGAGATACGACGGGTGATCCAGGTCTTATCGCGGCGAACAAAAAATAACCCCATTCTGATTGGTGAACCAGGGGTTGGTAAAACAGCCATCGCGGAAGGACTTGCCCAGCGTATTGTCAATGGCGATATCCCGGCAACCCTGCAAGGAAAACAGGTTGTTTCCCTTGATCTTGGTTCACTGATCGCCGGTGCTAAATATCGTGGTGAGTTTGAAGACAGGCTGAAGGCAGTGCTGAAAGAAGTTGAAACACGAGCAGGGGAGGTCATTCTTTTTATTGATGAAATTCATACCTTGGTGGGGGCAGGGGCGGCTGAAGGTTCCATGGATGCCTCCAATATGCTTAAACCCGCCCTGGCCCGTGGAGAATTACACTGTGTCGGCGCTACAACCCTTGATGAATACCGAAAGTATATTGAAAAAGATGCCGCCCTGGAACGTCGGTTCCAGCCGGTTCTTGTTCAGGAACCCAGCGAGGAAGATACCATCGCCATTCTGCGCGGCATCAAGGAGAAATATGAAGTGCATCATGGCGTCCGGATCCAGGATGCAGCAACGGTTGCCGCCGTCATCTTGTCGAATCGTTATATTACTGATCGTTTTCTTCCTGACAAGGCCATTGACCTTATTGATGAGGCTGCATCTTCCTTGCGTATTGAGATTGATTCCATGCCCACGGAAATTGATGAGTTGGAACGCAAGAAGATAAAGATGGAGATAGAGCAGGAGGCCCTGAAAAAGGAAAAAGATGCAGCATCGCAAGAACGCCTTGTGGAGCTGAGAAAAAAACTTGGTGAGCTGAATGATTCTCTCAACGCCATGAAGGGGCAGTGGACCACGGAGCGTGATGTTATTCAAAGTATTCGCCAGATCAAGGCGAGTATCGATGAGGCGCACATGGAGGAACAGCGTGCAGAACGGATTGGAGATCTAAGTAAGGTCGCGGAAATTCGCTATGGACGAATTATTCAATTGCAGAAAGACCTTGAAGAAGCCAATACCAAGCTGCAACAGATCCAGGAAAACCAGCAGATGCTGAAAGAGGAGGTAGGGGCTGAAGATATTGCCGCGGTGGTTGCGAAATGGACCGGTATCCCTGTAGATAAACTCCTGGAAGGTGAAAAAGATAAACTGGTACACGTTGAATCAGCGCTTGCGGCCAGGGTAATTGGTCAAGAAGACGCCATCAAGGCCGTTGCCAATGCGGTGCGCCGGGCTCGGGCTGGTCTGCAGGATCCTGACCGTCCACTTGGCTCTTTCATCTTCCTGGGGCCCACCGGAGTTGGGAAAACTGAACTTGCCAGGTCGCTTGCAGATTTTCTCTTTGATAGTGTTCAGGCCATGATTCGCATTGATATGTCCGAATTCATGGAAAAACATTCCGTCGCCAGGCTTATTGGTGCCCCTCCAGGTTATGTCGGCTATGAAGAGGGTGGGTATCTCACGGAGGCAGTACGCAGGCGTCCTTACTCAGTCGTGCTTCTGGACGAGATTGAAAAGGCGCACCCGGATGTCTTCAATGTTCTGCTACAAGTCCTGGATGACGGGCGGATGACCGATGGCAAGGGAAGGACTGTAAACTTTAAAAATACTATTCTAATCATGACCTCCAATCTGGGCAGTGATCTGATCCTTAGAATGGCCGAAGAGCACGCAGGGGTTGATATGGTTCGCAATCAGATTGAAGAACTTCTCCACCAGAAGTTTAAGCCTGAGTTTCTGAATAGGGTAGATGAGACGATTATTTTCCATAGCCTGTCTAAAAAAGATATGGGATCCATTATAGATATACAACTCCAGAGACTAATGGCCAGGCTGGAAGAGAGGAAATATAAACTTACAATCACTGATGCCGCCAAGGCGTTCATAGTGGATGCGGGGTTCAACCCCTTGTTTGGGGCCCGTCCCTTGAAAAGAGCTATCCAGCGTTATCTCGAAGATCCTCTTGCTATGGAGCTTTTAGGGGGGCGCTTCCTTGAGGGGGACCATATCCTGGTTGATGCCCGAGAGGGAAGTCTTCACTTTAGTACCTGAGTTTTACCGGCAGATTTTCTTGCTCATCAGGTCTTTATAAGGGGAAAGAGGTGGTAAAAGTCACTTCTTTCCCCTTTACCTTTTGGGTAGGATATGGTTGTTTTACGCTGATAGCTATTTGTTTTGAGCGGCATAATTACACAAATCAAACTAAAAGAGATATGATATGAGCAGTGATTTAAGTGAGTTGACGATCAACTATGAGGAGGATGGCATTCTTCTGGTAAAAGAGTTGGACAAAGAAGTTTTATCAAAAGGGGCGTGGACGACAATTTTGTACCGCTATCAAAACTGGAACAAGGGTAAGGAGGAGTATAGTAAGGATATGTACACAATCCGTCGTTACCAGAAGCGAGAGGGGGAGTATTTGCCCAAATCAAAATTTAATATCTCGAGTCCAGAGCAAGCTCAAAAGATAATTACTGTTCTTCAGAAATGGATCAGCAATTGATAAAAACGAAAAATGGTGCAATCCTCTTGTGTTGCTAAAGCCGTATTTTAAATTTTTTGTTTCATGGGCTATGCAAAAGCCCTATCGTAACTTCCTGACTTATCGTGTAGTGCTTGGCAAGTGGAGAATGTATCCTTCCTTTAACGCATCTTTTTGATTGACAGGGCATAAATGATTGAGTAGTTTGCCGCGGTCGTCGGGTGCGGGACATTTGATGTGCGCCATCCGCCGGAGCAGGGTAGTACAAGTAGAGCAGTAAAAGAACGACCGGGTTGAGAAAGTTATTGACAGGTTGTTTGGATTTAGTTAAGTTACGAACTTCGTCGCGGTCTTGAGCTGCACGGTTGCCTGGAAGAGTGAGGCGGCTGGAATGATCCTTGAAAACTGAATAGCAGCAAACAGCAAACGGGCCCATGAATGCATTTATGCATTCTCTGGTATCTACGCTTTGGTGGAGATACTGGGCAGAACAAGAAGTAACTGAGAAGTCAGTCACTGAGTAAAAACAACTGAGAAATCAGTTCAGGATATAAACTGGAGAGTTTGATCCTGGCTCAGAACGAACGCTGGCGGCGTGCTTAACACATGCAAGTCGAACGCGAAAGGGGACTTCGGTCCCCGAGTAGAGTGGCGCACGGGTGAGTAACGCGTAAGTGATCTACCCCTGTATTTGGGATAACTATGGGAAACTGTAGCTAATACCGGATACGTTCATGTAATTGCGATTATATGAAGAAAGATGGCCTCTGATTCAAGCTATTGTACAGGGAGGAGCTTGCGTACCATTAGCTAGTTGGTAGGGTAATGGCCTACCAAGGCAACGATGGTTAGCGGGTCTGAGAGGATGATCCGCCACACTGGAACTGAAACACGGACCAGACTCCTACGGGAGGCAGCAGTGAGGAATATTGCGCAATGGGGGCAACCCTGACGCAGCGACGCCGCGTGGATGATGAAGGCCTTCGGGTCGTAAAATCCTGTCAGATGGGAAGAAGTGTGATGTGGTTAATACCCATGTTATTTGACGGTACCATCAGAGGAAGCACCGGCTAACTCCGTGCCAGCAGCCGCGGTAATACGGAGGGTGCAAGCGTTGTTCGGAATTACTGGGCGTAAAGCGCGCGTAGGCGGTTTGTTAAGTCAGATGTGAAAGCCCAGGGCTTAACCTTGGACGTGCATTTGAAACTGGCAGACTTGAGTATTGGAGGGGGTGGTGGAATTCCCGGTGTAGAGGTGAAATTCGTAGATATCGGGAGGAATACCGGTGGCGAAGGCGACCACCTGGCCAAATACTGACGCTGAGGTGCGAAAGCGTGGGGAGCAAACAGGATTAGATACCCTGGTAGTCCACGCCGTAAACGATGAGAACTAGGTGTTGGGACGGTTGATCGTCTCATTGCCGCAGCTAACGCATTAAGTTCTCCGCCTGGGGAGTACGGTCGCAAGATTAAAACTCAAAGGAATTGACGGGGGCCCGCACAAGCGGTGGAGTATGTGGTTTAATTCGACGCAACGCGCAGAACCTTACCTGGTCTTGACATCCCGAGAATTTTCCGGAAACGGAGAAGTGCCTCGCTAGTGGAGCTTGGAGACAGGTGCTGCATGGCTGTCGTCAGCTCGTGTCGTGAGATGTTGGGTTAAGTCCCGCAACGAGCGCAACCCTTGTCTTTAGTTGCCATCATTAGGTTGGGCACTCTAGAGAGACTGCCGGTGTTAAACCGGAGGAAGGTGGGGATGACGTCAAGTCCTCATGGCCCTTATGACCAGGGCTACACACGTGCTACAATGGCCGGTACAA
>CAITDH010000111.1 GCA_903891045.1 uncultured Desulfobulbaceae bacterium
AAAAACAGAACGGCAGACCACATCCTTGCCTGCTGTTAGCAAAAAACCTTCTTAGTGTACCATAACCAGCAAACTCAACCCCGAAGGGTCAGGTAAAATAAAAGAAAAATTATTTTATACGCAAAAAGGAAAATTGCAACATCTTTATGGGAAGTTGTCAGAGGCAGTCATATACCACCGGCAGGGCCGGTGGTATATGACTGCCTCTGACACAAAACATCATCCCGAGCTAGAACGGCAACACCTGAAGGCCAAACCCTTTCACCCCTCGCTCCGTCTGCGTTGCATCCAGTTTTTTTCATGGCTTGGCCTGATTCTTTCCTCCTCCCACTGTTGACAACAGTACTGGGAAGCCGTACTGTTAAAAAATATAAACTATTCAAAAGGAGACAATCATGCTGGAAACTACTGCGAATGAATTCAGAAAAACACTCAAGGAAAAAGTGGACACCTGTATCAAAAACCACGAAGTATTAAAGGTTAAACGGAGAACAGGGGCTAATTTTGTCATTCTTGGCGAAGAAGATTGGCGCGCCATTGAGGATACCATTTATCTCAATCGTGTTCCCGGCTTAGTGGAAAGCATTCACCTTTCCGCAGCAGAACCTCTTGCCGAGGGAACGCCCCTGCATGAGATCGAATGGTAAACTGGTCAGTTATCCTCTCAAAACAAGCGATCAAAGATATCGAAAAGCTGAAACAAGCAGGGATGACTCAATCAGGAAAAGAGCTGCTCTACCTGCTGGCAGCAGATCCTTTCACGACACAGCCAAGGTATGAAAAGCTGGTTGGCAACCTTCAAGGCTTTTATTCTCGCAGAATAAATATCCAGCATCGACTCGTCTATTCAATCGACAAAGAAAACCGTGTGATTCACGTGTTGCGCATGTGGTCGCACTATGAATAGCAATCTTTTTGGGCTCTTCGATGTTGCATCCCGGCTTACGCTCTTCATCTACCATTGAGGCAAGAGCGGAGTCTCTTTACTTCATCAAAGATCATCAAAAGCACGACCACAGATATAAGGAAACAAACTATTCATGGGCGAAACACGATTCATAGTGGCGGGGAAATTTATTGACGGCAGCGGCGGCAAGGTACGCAGGAATGTCTTTCTGAAAGTTACGGACACCATTATTACCGCCATTGGCCCTGCCGCAGACCTTCCCCGCCAGGACGGGGCTCCAATCGATGACTTCTCGCACTGTGTCATCTTGCCGGCACTGGTTGATTGCAGCGTTTCGCTTAGGCGCTCGCCCTCCGTGGACTGTCAGGTGCGGTTAGCCGCCGAAGAGGCCGATATGGCGGAAAAGGCAGCCATGGTGGAGCGGCATATCAGCTACTGCCATGGATACGGGGTGCTGGGTGTGGCTGTCAGCGATGATCTGAGCGACCTGGTGGATCAATATCAACAGGGGCTGGCGTCGGGGAGCCTCATTGATATTCGCACCTCCGGCGGTCTCTGCCGGAGCGAGCAGGAATGGGCCGCCGGCAACCCTCCAGACGGTGATTTTCTTAAACTCGGCTATTCCTCCAATATCGAAGACGAGGAAGCCCCATATCCCCGGCTTGACCAGGAAGAGCTGGGCCGCATCCTGCAGCACCGAGGCGGCAGAAAGGCGGTGGTGGTGGCCAATGGTCGGCAACAGGTAGCGGAGGCGCTTGCGGCCGGGTGCGATGCCATCGAACAGGGATACGCTATGGGCGAGGATAATCTCAGGAAAATGGCGGAGCAGGACGTGCTGTGGATCCCCAGCGTCCTGCGGGCCAAGAATGGTTTGGACGGTGCAGGCTCAGGTGGGTCTGTGTGTTGCCGTTTCTCCCAGCGCTATGTGGCGCCGGGCAAGCCGAACCCCGGCGCAGAGGCCTTTTGGAAAAAGATGCTCGCCGAACAACTGACACAACTGCGTCTGGCCAGAA
>CAITDH010000112.1 GCA_903891045.1 uncultured Desulfobulbaceae bacterium
ACGAATATAAAAATCATACTTGCAGCGGCTGTTCTGACTTATTTTCGATACATTATAAAAATCGTAACTATTACTCCATCTCGTTCGTCAGAGGGGGTGGAGTTTCATATAAAAAACAACTATCTTGTTAAAGATTTTTATATTTAACAAGATAGTTGTTAAAAAAATAAATAGTTGTACAAAAAATGACAGATGGAGATTATGGACACCTTAACATTGTCCACCTATAATTACCTAATAAGAGGGCATAATCTGTTATTATCCGCACTAAACGATAATTCTGGAACTATTCCTGCATATATTTAAGTAAACAAGCATCCTTAATCAAACAATCATAAATAATAAAAAATGAAATCATTTGCACTCCATAAAAAAATACTCAACAGGCATAGAGTCTCCGGTTTTACGCTTACCGAGGTGATGATTGTAATCGCCATAATTGGCATTATGACTACCATCACTGTACCGAGCATACTTTCATCGTTGCCCGACATACGTCTTCGCGGTGCTGCTCGTGACCTCTATGGGGTAATAATGAAGGCAAAAGGGGAAGCAGCAAAACGTAATAGTAACTGCACCTTGGTATTCAATCAGATAATAGGCGGCACAACATTTGCGTATGTACTTTTTGAAGATAACAATCCAGCTACTTGTACTGTAGGAGGTAGAAGTTCAGAGTATGATAACAACCTGCCAACCCCTACAGGCGAACCAATTATTGTCAGCCAACAACAATGGCCGCAAGGTGTTTCCTTTAATGGCTCGACCTTCCCCGTCAATGACGATGGATTACCATCTATTTCATTCAAACCAAATTCAATCCCAACAGGCAACAACTGTGGATTGGCAAACGGCACAGTGACTTTGCTCAACACGAACGGGCGAATAAAAAATATTATTATCAATCGGTCAGGTAATGTCAGAATCAATTAAACAAACGCATATGAAACTCATTCATTCGCATTCCTCGGTACTCAAAATCTTTAACGACAGGGGCTTTACCCTCGTCGAGTTGATGATAACTCTGGCTATATCGGGAATTGTTCTAGGGGTTCTTGGTACCGCTTATGTCTCACAACAACGCAGCGCCACCGCCCAAGAGCAGGTTGCTGAAATGCAGCAGAATATCAGAGCAGGTCTTGATATCATGGAACGCGAGATCAGAATGGCAGGTTATGACCCGCGTCACACAGCAGGCACCGGTTTTCTTAATTCTGCTCCTTATTTTACTAACGCAAACAACCTTTCTTTCACCATGGTGGCTGATACCGATGGAATAGACAACAATAATAACGGAACGACCGATGAACCAAATGAAACTGAAACTATCAACTACTATCTTTACGATGCCTATGGTGATGGTGACTTGGATCTTGGCAGACGAACACCTGTTAGCACTCAAGCCGTAGCGGAAAACATTGAGGCTATTGAATTCAGATATCTTAATTCCGCAAATAACGTCACTGCTGTATTAGCCGATATCCGTTCTGTCCAAATCTCCATCCTTGCCCGTGCCAGCATGCCAGATTCGAGTTTCACCGATACTGCGACCTATACATCTGCATCTGGAGTAATATGGGGGCCTTACAATGATAACCTTCGTCGACGTCTGCTCATTTCTACCATTCAATGTCGCAATATGGGGCTATAGGATGAATATTCTTAACAATAAACAAAATCATAACAATCAAGGTTTTACTCTTATAGAAGTACTTGTCGCTATCGTAGTTTTGACAATCGGTATACTCTCGCTCTATTCGATGCAAGTTTCGGCAATCAATACCAATACTACAGCAAGCAACATGACTACTGGCTCCAATTGGGCAAGTAACACGATTGAAACTTTACTGAACAACCCCTATGACAACCTCAAGGATGTTAATGGAGACGGAACAAATCAAGATACCAATAATGACGGCATTGATGAAAGCGGTGGTAATAGTATTAATTATACTGGTGGGGTTATTGATAATGCAGGAGGCAATTTTGGCCTGAACGATGGTTTAATATATAATGCTGCTGGCTTGCTCATCGGGGTGAACCCGGCATTAGCTGACCACAGAGCCACCTCTCCTGATGGTCGATATACAATCCTCTGGAATGTTGCCGTCGATACGCCAGTCCCTCACAGTAAAACTATCCGAGTCATTGTTACCAGTCAGGATCGCGGTGTAACAAAAACTGTCCCTATGACCTATATCAAGGCCGACAAGATATGATGCAAAAAAAACCTTTCCCGAACATTATTGCGAGCGAACAAGGATTCGTCCTTATTGTGGCTCTTCTTTTTCTAGTCATTCTCTCACTTGTTGGCATAAGCGCTATCAATACCAGCGTTACTGAAATCCAGATTGCCGGAAATGACAAACTGCGGAGACAAGCGTTTAGCCAGGCAGACGGTGGCACTGAGGCCGGCAGTAGGCTTCTGGAAGAGAACATATCCTGTCCCACCGGTTTTACTGGACTCACTCCCCTGCATATCGGAAATGCTGAGATTCTCACTGCAAATTTCTGGACAATCGAGACGGAACCTGCGGCATCATACCCTTCAGATGCCCAGCGACAAGTTCATATTCCTAACAACGATGCGGCACCACATACAAATTTAAACTTCTTCGGCAACAGCAGCCTGTCAACAGGAAATGCTATCCAGATGCTGGCCGGATATGAAGGTACTGGCTACAGCGCGGCAACCGGCGGAGGTCAAATGGTCACCAATATAGATTCTCAGCACATCGGAGAAAATAACAGTGTGAATTCTATCAGAGCAATGTGGCGTCATATTATCGGCCATGAAGGGACGTGCTTATACTGATTGCAGAAATTTGCGGGAGACACAAAAAAAAAGAATTAACCTGACAAGAAGAAACAACTGAATGAACGTGCAAATATTAAATATAATATTAACAGATTGATGGAAATCACATGGGGTGTTTTATGAAAAAAATACTATTAGCTGTCAGCATATTATTATTGATCGCAGGTCTGCATCCTATAAATATAAACGCTATAACAATCGTATCAACTAAGGACGTGCAAGAAAGCAAACCTGCCATGAAAGTCACACAATCTAACACCGTTTATCTGCTCAACTGGCAAGACAACAAACTGCTGACGACTAAAGGAACTTTCTTGACCAATGGTATCCAGATCGTCAACGAATCCGGTATAGAAAAGGATAAAATTTCGTTACAAAAAAAGCCGCTCCTCATTAAGTTTATAAAAGAAAAAAATAAAATTATTAAGATTATCATAGAGCCAAATCCATAAAGACATTTGGCTCTAGAGCCTTCTTTCCATTCACGATGGGCCACTTGAAGAGGTACATACCATGAAACTGCTACTAACAAAAATCATAAAGATCCAATCATCATGCTTATTCACAGGATTTTGTTATCTCCTACCTGCCACAACGGTTATCTTAGCGATTTTGATGATTTTTGTTTCGACTCCGATGCAAGCAGAAGAGAATAAGGATTATAAAGCAGCGCCGCCTTTTGTTTCCACTAATGTCAAACCCAACGTTCTGTTCATCGCAGACAATTCCAACAGTATGGATGAGGATGTGGATGGTGCAGCGGTGGGTAGTGATGCTTCTAACAGCAAGTCGGAGATTGCCCGCAATGCCATTAAGACCATTCTTGACAAGAATAAAGATACAATGCGGTTCGGTTTAATGGCCTATAAACAGCCTGCAATAAGTCACCAAGAGATTCATAACAGTTTTTATTACTGTGATTACGCTTCCGCTCATTATGATCCAGCCGGGACTCCTACTCCGAAAGATCCAGCCACCAACACAAAGCGCTTTCCTAACCCTACTGATCCTGGCAATTATATTTATTACGATACCGCGTTACCTTTCTACAGCGGTTCAAATGAAGGTACTGCTTTTTGTTACTCCTATAACGCATCCCACACTTACCGATGCTACCATACAAAGACTGGCAATTTAGCCATCTCTACACCTACGGGTGCGTCAGTTGCAGCTCAAACGACTACTTATGGCTACGGTTCTTACTTTGCCACTTATACGTTCAGTCCCACTGACAGTGATTTAGCGGCAGGGTTCACTGATTTTGGAGTAGAAATGTCATGGGTACATATTGGGAAAACATGGTTCGCCAACTCCAGCCCCGGCCCAGGAATGCTGCACAGCGAAATTGCAGATTCCAGCACAACCCATATTAATAATTTAAAAGCACTATTGGCTACGTCCCAGTTTGCCACGGCAACAGACGTACCCCTGCGTAATGCCGGATTAACCCCCTTGGCTGGTACTGTCGCATCGGCCAAAACATACTTTTCCGGCACCTTACCTGCAACCGAGGCTGCTACTGGCGTGGCACGCAGTACGCCGGTACAGTACAATTGCCAGAAGAATTATGTGGTTCTGGTCACCGATGGACTACCCAGTACCTACAAGAACGGTACTACAGGCAACACCAATGATCTGATCACCGAACTGAAAGGTGAAGTCGCAGCCTTACGTGCCACCACCGTATCAGGCTTTACTGATAATTTTGACATTAAAACCTATGTAATCGGCTTTGCCATTCCCCCGGAATTAGGAGATAAACTGGATGAACTGGCAGTTGCCGGTGGTACCGACGTCAATGGGAAAGCATTACTTGCTAATAATGCAGATGAGTTAGCCTCTCAATTGGAAAATGTTTTTCTGCAGATTAGCAATCAGACTTCTTCCGGTACGGCAGCCTCTGTAATCTCCGGATCACGGTCCGGCGAAGGAGCTATTTATCAAAGCATTTTCTATCCCGAATACAAGGACGCCGCTCAAAATAAAATCACTTGGGCTGGAAGTGTCCACGCCTCCTTTGTTGATGAATTAGGACGCATGCGCGAAGATACCAACCAGAACCACATCCTGGACATAAATGATAAAATTGTTGCTTTTAGAAAACTGGCAGACGGCACGCTGGTAGTCGATAAATATGGCATCGTAGGAGCAGTTGCCGAAGTGACGGCAGTCACCCTCCCTGCCGCAGGAACTTTGGCGGGAAAAGATTTTCTCCTCAATACTGTTGGTGAGGAGTTTTATGTCTGGTTCACCGTTGATGGCAATGGCACTGACCCACAGCCATATCATGTTACGCCTCATGATATTACCGGAATACCTGTCGATTTAGCGGCCTCTGACACCGCAGACATGGTAGCAACAAAAACAGCGGCCGCGCTTAATGCTTTTAGTGCGGTCATTGCAGTTCCTACAACAAGCACTATCACCATAACCAATACGATTCCGGGAACCGTCACCGACGGAACAACCCCGGCAATGTCCGGTATTACAATAACTGTGACCCAACAGGGAGCTGGTGAGACAACCCATCTTGATTTTACAGGAAATGCTGAAAACATCAAATATCTGTGGAACTCAACCCCTTGGCTAAACACCATCACCGATGCAAATATAACAACCCAGAGGACATATACCTCCGCAGCACAGCAAAGATATATCTTTACCTTTATCGATGCAAACCAAAATAAGATTGCTGAATCTGGAGAACAACAGGATTTTGTATCAACCAGTCTTCCCTCTGTTACCGATCTTACTGATCCCGCAAAAATTTTCCCCTACATCCCGGTCAATTCGAATTCTACATCTTTGCCTTCCTATGTAACCATAGATAATAACAATGATTTTTTAAGGAATCAGACACAACGGGTTATCAATTATACCAGAGGGCAGGACCAAGTAAATACTACAGTAAATTCTCCCACTCCCCCAGCATATACACCCTTCACAATTCCAGCCTTCCGGTCACGAAAACTCGATCTTGATAATAATGGCAGTTTGGAAACAACCTGGCGTTTAGGAGATATCGTCCATTCCAGCCCTACTGTTGTAAGCAAACCTCAGGAAGCCTTGCACCTCCTCTATAAGGATACCTCTTATGGTACCTTTGCAGCAAAATATAGCAACCGACGAACAGTTGTATATGCGGGGGCAAATGATGGAATGCTGCATGCCTTTAATGGCGGTTTTTATGAAGATCGATTTGATGTCTTTCCTATAGGTGGAGATAAAATAAAAGATGTAGAATATCTCCTGCAGCCAAAAGACAACACAGGGGCTACCATTAGCTCAGGATTCGCCGCTCATCCTCTAGGGGCTGAACTGTGGGCCTATGTTCCATACAACCTTCTGCCGCATCTTTACTGGCTAACAGATCCGAACTATAGTCATGTCTATTATGCTGACCTCAAACCCAGGGTGTTTGACGCAAAAATTTTCACCCCAGAGGTAATCTGCGTCTCTGATCCGAATAACCCAGGCTGTATTCACCCGGATGGATGGGGTACCGTCCTTGTTGGCGGAATGGGTTTTGGCGGAGGAAAAATCAGTGTTGACATGGATCGAACAGATGGCACTGTCAATAGTCCCGACCGAACCATGACCTCTGCCTATTTTATTCTTGATATCACCAATCCGGAAACACCTCCGGTTGTTCTCGGGGAAATCAACTTTCCTCATCTGGGATATACTACCTGCTATCCAACTATTGCCACCATGAAGGATAAGGTGGAAACAGGCACCAGTCCGAATAACTGGTATCTTATTTTCGGCTCAGGTCCAGCAGAGGCGGACGGCTCCCCCGGCACAAATTCAGGGGATTCTCTACCAAAGGCAATCAGTAACCAATCGGCTAAACTTTATGTAGTTGATCTTATCGAGCTAGCAAAAAACAAAGTACTGAAAACTCTCGACACTTCTGGAGCATTATCTTCATCAACTCCATATTATTATCAGAATTTTACTGCTGAACATAACGCCTTTATTTCCGACCCCATCACAATTGATCTCGACCTGGATTACAAGGTCGATACTGTCTATTTTGGGACTGTGAGCTACGGACCAGCAGTTACTCCGACATGGGGAGGAAAGCTTAGAAGAATCGTCATAAAAAATGATATTGACACGACTCATTGGGATGGAGACAGCATCCTGATAGATTTAGAGTCAGCTTTTTATCAACCGATTACCGCTGCACCTGCAGTCGGTCTTGACTCTGACGGTAACAATTGGGTTTTCTTTGGTACCGGCCGTTATTTTATCCGAAACGACAAGGACATTACCAATCAGCAGACATTTTACGGGATCAAAGAGCCTAAAGATACTATTACTCATCAAAATAGTTATGCAGAGGTTTTTCGCACCAGCATGTATAATTCAACTTCAGTTGAAGTCAATGCCACGACCAGTTTGGTCAATGGAGGGACCGCACCCAATACATGGACAAACAGGTCGTGGGAAGACTTTTTGAATGACACCAAGGCGATAAAGGGTGGTTGGTATTATAATTTCACTGACTCCCTGGAGAGAAATATAGGACAGGCAGCTTTATTTGGCGACCTCCTGACCTTCACATCCTACATCCCCTCAAATGACATCTGCACATATGAGGGTTCCAGTTATCTTTATGCCCTCTACTATTTAACAGGAACTGCTCCATCTCATGCTGTTATTCATGGTTCTACCGCACCCTTACCGACCGACAATCTCCTCAAGAGAATGTCCCTTGGTAAGGGTCTTGTCTCTAAACCTAGTATTCATGTCGGTCGAAAAGATGGCTCAACAGTTTTTGTCCAGACCAGTGATGGATCAATTCTCACACTCGAGGAAGAAAACCCTGGACTAACAAAATCAGGAAAAACATCCTGGGGATACAGATAAAAACTTTTATCCTACTCAAAACAAAATCAGAGAATTAACTCATTAAAATTAATCATCAAAGACAGGTCGTTTGGGTAATCCAGACGACCTGTCTTTTTACCAACAAAGTACTCTACAAAAAGGATACAAAGCACCAAAGAGAGCATAGAAACATGGATTCATCCCAAATCCGCCTTGCTCACCATGGCACCAAGCTCATCAGCCATTGCCTGAATCACTGATGCATCCTGCCCTTCGACCATCACCCTGATCAACGACTCCGTACCCGATGGACGCACCAGGATACGCCCGGTATCCCCCAGTTTCTGCTCCATACCCCGCACGGTTGCCGTAAAATCAGGGATATGATTCACGTCTATTTGCGAAGAGGTGCGGACATTTTTCAGCACCTGCGGAAAGTTTTCCATGACCGTGGCTAGTTCGGACAGGGGCTTGCGTTGTTTTTTCATGATGGCAAGGAGTTGCAGGGCCGCGAGAGTACCATCGCCGGTAGTGATATGATCGAGAAACACCAGATGGCCGGACTGCTCACCGCCGAAGGAATAGCCATTCTTGCGCATCTCTTCGACCACGTACCGATCACCGACCTTGGTACGCACCATCCGTCCGCCCATCTGCTGCATGGCCACCTCCAAGCCCATATTTGACATCACGGTCGCCACCAGGGTCTTCTTTTTCAGCTTCCGCTGCTTCATCATCTCGGCGGCGCAGATGGCCATGACATGATCTCCGTCAATAATCCGCCCCTTTTCATCAGCGACAATGAGCCGATCGCCGTCACCATCAAGCGCCAGGCCGATATCAGCGCCAGTCTGCCGCACCACCTCCGCCATATGCTCTGGATGCAGCGCTCCGCAGTCCTTATTGATATTTTTTCCATCCGGATTCACCCCAAAGGTGGTGACCTTCGCCCCCAACTCCTCAAAGACATGCGGTGCCACGCCATAGGTGGCACCGTGGGCACAATCAAGGACAATGTGAAAATCATCCAGGGTAAATTTTTGGGGAAAGGTGTTTTTCAAAAAAACGATATAGCGCCCCCTGGCATCATCAATACGACGCGCCCGACCCACCTCATCAGCCACGGGCCTAAGGGCCGCCATCTTCTGGGAGAAGATCAGCTCTTCGATATCTGCCTCGTACTCATCCGACAGCTTGAAGCCATCGCGGGAAAAAATTTTAATCCCGTTATCCTGAAAGGGATTATGCGATGCCGAAATCACCACTCCGGCATCGGCCCGCATGGAGGTGGTAATAAAGGCGATGCCCGGTGTGGGCAAGGGACCAACGAGAAGCACATCCACGCCCATGGAACAGATTCCTGCGGCCAGGGCATTTTCAATCATATATCCTGAGATTCTGGTATCTTTGCCAATCACGATCCGGTGCCCATGGACCCGGTCTTTAACCTGAAAGGCAATGGCCCGACCAACCTGCATAGCAATCTCAGTGGTCATAGGATAGATATTCGCCACCCCCCGTATTCCGTCTGTTCCAAATAATTTTTTCATGTTTGTTTTTTCTTTCGATATTTATAAATGTTCAATAACGATTCAACAACTTGCTTAAGGCTCAGATAAACCACCGGACAATGATGAAGGATTTCATACGGTAACAGCTACATATTGGACACCCACAAAGTGTGGCTTAATCCTAAAAACGGCAGTTAAACACAGTGATTTCGCAATAGCTTCTTACATTGCCAAACTTTCCCCTCACCCCGACCCTTGTCCCAAAAGGAGAGGACGTTTTGCCATTCTCTCTGAGGAACAAGAGTTGGGGATGATGGGGAGTGGCATTTGTATTATGAGGCAACTACCATCTTCAGGTTCAAATGTCGTCCTATTCTTTCCGTGGGGCCTGATCCGGCTTGAACAAAGACGGCAACTGCGGCTTGTCCTCACTATACGTCACCACCATGGGTTCGACCTTGACAATCTGGACAGAGTTCAAGGAGTTTCCCCGGGGACTAACCTTGACCGTCATCTGTCCTGCTTCACCATCATCGACGGCAGTCACCTTGAACAGGGATTGCAGATCTTTGTTTTCCCGAGCCAGACTTCTGGGTAAGAGCACGGTAATCGTCGCCGTGGAAGGGGTAACCTGTCGCGCACCCCCCTGGCCATTCAACTCAATCGGCAGCCCAGAGATATGTTTCTCTACGGTTTCCTCCGCAATAACCAGATCGGCAGTTACCGATGTTTCGCCGATCAGATCCAAAAGGGCCGGATTCAGATCCAAGGGTATCTGTAACTGCGTCGATTGATTCATGCCGCTAATATCAATCGTCTGCGTCTGCAAGGCACCCAGTTGCGCCAATACTGCCTGTGGCCCGGTGATGGAGATAGTCTCCGGCTTCATCCTGACCGCCTGCAAGACATAATGGGGTGCCAGATTCCCTTTGGTTATCGGCTTTACCGCAAGCTGTTTCTGGATAAGCTTATCCATGGAAAAAATAATCGAGTCAGGCTGGG
Organism: uncultured Desulfobulbaceae bacterium; assembly: GCA_903891045.1. Lineage (GTDB taxonomy): Bacteria > Desulfobacterota > Desulfobulbia > Desulfobulbales > Desulfocapsaceae > UBA2270. Next base: position 10,168 of record CAITDH010000112.1, read on the forward strand.
TACGCAGGACTTTTACCCCACGCGGCACAGAAATCAAGTGAATCTCATTCTTGATTACCATCGTACCAGGAACGGCCTGGGCAAGATCCACCTGTTTGGTGATATCGCCTTTTTCTATCTTCAAGACCTGACTGCGTGGCCCGCTGATTGTGACCTCTATCTCCCGTTTAAACTGATTGGAAATAACCAGATCTCGTGGCAGATTAATGACTTCAAGGGGAACGAGCACGTTTTTATCGACGGTATCATCACCACCAACGAAATACCAAAGGCCCACGGCCAGGATCAAAGAGATAAAACGAAGAGTCCAGTCTTTTGGCCACATCTCCTGAAAACGCTTGATATCATGAACATGGAATGATTTGTTTAACAGCTCAAATATCTTCACGATCGACTCACCCAACTCTTCCAGGCCTGCATCTGCGGTTCTTTCACCACAAAAATCGCATGGAGCCCCTTGGTCAGGGTCATTTCATCCGTCATAAGCGTCAGTGCGCCATGCTGCACCAGTGAGACCTCCTGGGTCTCTTCCGAAACAACAATAACCACGGCATCGGTCTCCTCCGACAGACCAATTGCCGCCCGGTGTCTGGTGCCGAATCGTTTGTTGATGTAAGGATTTTTGGTCAGGGGCAAGATACAGCCTGCCGTCTGAATCCGCCCTTTACGGATAATCACCCCGCCATCATGCAGAGGGGAAACGGGCATAAAGATAGAGATCAACAGCTCTCTGCTCAAGCTGGCATCAAGATCAGATCCGGATTCGACATAGTCACGCAAGCCGATCTCCCGCTCCAGGACAATCAAGGCACCAATGCGCCGCTTGGAAAGATAGAAGACCGCCCGGACGATTTCATCCAGTTCCTTTTCGGCCATATCCGTATTTTTTTGAAAAGGAGATTTCCCCACCTGGGTCAGGGCCATGCGGATATCATGCTGAAAGACTATCACCACAATCAACAGCAGGGAACTGAGGAAGGTCTTCAACAACCACTGCAGGGCGGCCATATGAAGGGCTATCGACATGAAATAGACGGCGCTCAACACCACCAGCCCCAGTATCATCTGTACCGAGCGCGTGCCCTTGATAATGAGGATAAGCTGATGAATGATAAAAGACACTACCAGGATATCGAGCATATCCTGCCAGCGGAGTAGTTTGAGTATTTCAAGCATAGGGTCAGGAAACAGAAGACAGGAAACAGGGAGCAGGAGACAGGGAGCGGATCAGTCATTGATTCATCGATAAATCATAGAGCTGATACCCCCT
>CAITDH010000113.1 GCA_903891045.1 uncultured Desulfobulbaceae bacterium
CAAAGAGGACGGACACCGTCCACACCTTGTTCATAAACAGTTTTTTAAACATAAACACCTGTTATGTTAACCGGAACCAAACAACCTGAAAAACATTGCATAATAAACAAACAGGCGAATACATTTTATCGTTCGCTGAGAAAAGAAAACCCGATAAGCAGCGTTCCGTTCGTCACGAATAGCAACATCGCTTGAGGATTTGCGGATATAAATGCAGGAACGACATTATTGTAAAATATTCTTTTGGGGTTATCCATAAATACTTTATTATACAGTAATAACATTACAGAGAATTATGGGGGTTTTGTGGCTGTAGCAATAAAAGAGATAGCAACAGTGCAGATGGGATACTCATTCAGGTCCCGTCTTGAGGTGTCGAAAGATGGGGGAGTGGCGGTTATCCAGATGAAAGATCTGCTTGATGACAATACTGTCGGGTGCGATGGGTTGATCAAAACAGATATGGATATGGTCAAGAGCCACCACCTTGTCTGTAAAGGAGATCTTGTCTTTCGGTCGCGTGGTCTTGTGAGTAATGCCGCGATACTTCTTGAAGATCCTGGAAACGCTGTTGTTGCTGCTCCGTTGATAAGAATCAGGATTACAAAACCAGACAGGGTTCTACCGGAGTATCTGAACTGGTATCTCAGTCAGCGGGAAGCGCAGGTGTTTTTGACAAGCAGGGCAAGAGGGACTGCCCAGAAGATGATCAGCAAGGAGGTACTTGAAGAACTGGAGGTTCTCTTGCCTTCATTGGAGTGTCAAAAAAATATTGTTGAGCTGGCCTTGCTCTCCAATCGTGAACAGACATTACTTGGTGTACTTGCTGAAAAGCGGAAGCGATATATTTCAATGGCATTAATGCGGTTTGCAAAAGGAGCATAAAGGATGGGTAACAAGATCGATCAGAAGGACATCAATAATGCGGCATGGGCAGCGTGCGACACCTTCAGGGGTGTTGTTGATCCGGCACAGTACAAAGACTACATCCTTGTGATGCTGTTTTTAAAATACATTTCAGACGTCTGGCAGGATCATTACGATACGTATCAGAAGCAGTATGGGGATGATGAGGGACGAATCCTCCGCAAAATGAAGCGAGAGCGATTTGTTCTGCCGGTTATAACACTGACCGAAAAAAACAGGGAGAGCGGTGAAGAAAAGATTCTTGACAAGTTTCCGGCAACTTATTACAGCCTTTATGAACGCAGGGCAGCGGCCAATATCGGTGAGCTGATCAATATTGTTTTTGATCACATTGAAGAATCCAACAAAGCCAAGCTCGAAGGAGTTTTCCGCAACATTGACTTTAACAGTGAAGCAAACCTCGGCAAGACCAAAGATCGTAACCGACGCCTGAAACAACTGCTGGAAGACTTTTACAAGCCACAGTTGAATATGAAGCCAAGCCTTGTTTCAGAGGATGTTATTGGCAACACCTATATCTATCTGATTGAGCGCTTCGCCTCGGATTCAGGGAAAAAGGCCGGAGAGTTTTTTACCCCGCTTAAAGTGACCGAACTCGTGGCCAAACTCGCCAGCCCCAAACCTGGTGACCGTATTTGTGATCCAGCATGTGGTTCTGGCGGTCTTCTGGTACAGGCGGCCAAAGTGGTCGGTGACCGGAACTTTGCACTGTTCGGTCAGGAGTCCAACGGCAGTACCTGGGCGCTTTGCCGTATGAATATGTTTCTTCACAGTTTCGACAGTGCCCGCATCGAGTGGTGCGACACCCTCAACAGCCCCCTTCTGGTGGAAAATGACCGCCTGATGAAATTCAACTGTGTTGTAGCTAATCCGCCATTCTCTCTCGACAAGTGGGGAGCTGAAAATGCCGAAAACGATCAGTATAACCGCTTCTGGCGCGGTATTCCGCCAAAGGGTAAAGGAGACTGGGCTTTTATCAGCCACATGATTGAAACAGCACTTGAAAAAGAGGGACGTGTTGCGGTGGTCGTTCCTCACGGAGTGCTGTTCAGGGGAGCTGCCGAGGGGCGTATCCGCCAGAAAATGATCGAAGAAAACCTGCTCGATGCGGTAATCGGGTTGCCGGGCAATCTCTTTCCAACCACCAACATTCCGGTTGCCATACTGGTGTTTGACCGCTCCAGGGAAAAAGGCGGACACAGGGAGTCATGCAGGGAGGTGCTCTTTGTTGATGCCAGTCGGGAGTTTGTGTCGGGCCAAAATCAGAACACTCTTACCGAAGAACAGGTCGAAAAGATCATGCGGGTCTACAGCGAAGGCAAAGAG
>CAITDH010000114.1 GCA_903891045.1 uncultured Desulfobulbaceae bacterium
CTTTGAAGCGGCATAAGGTGCCGTAATAAAATAAGCAAAAAAGCACTGCTTATTTCATAACGGCACCTAAAGACTGGCGGTTATGGTGCGGATGTATCTCTGAAGCCCTTGGACGATTTCCGCGGCCAGGGCATCCTGATAACCCTCTTTTTTTACTTGATTCGCGTCTGTCTTGTTGCTGAGAAAGGCCATTTCAATCAGGATTGCGGGCATTTCCGCACCGATCAGGACATAAAAAGGGGCCTTTTTTACGCCGAGACTTTTTACCTGCGGATATTTTCTGTCGGTGAGCCCGGAGGAGAGCGCATCCTGTACCTGCTGGGCCAGCCGTGACGATTCGTCAATCTTGGAGTTCTTCATGATATCGGCGAGGATATTCTGCAGGTCGCTCAATTGATGGGTCGATGTTGCGTTTTCAAGGGCGGCCACCCGGATGGCCTCGCTGTCGCTGCTCAGGTTGAGATAATAGGTCTCAAAGCCATAGATCTTTGCGGAGGGATGGGCGTTGAGGTGCAGGGAGATGAAGAGGTCGGCACTATTGGTGTTGGCAATAGCGGTTCTCTGTTCCAGGGAGATAAAGGTGTCATCGTTTCTGGTAAGAATGACCTCGTAGCCCAGATCTTTTTTGAGTTTGACGGCCAGCTTTTTTGCCACCTGCAGGACGATATCCTTTTCTTTCATGCCAAAGGCTGAAGCACCAGGGTCTTTGCCGCCATGACCAGGATCGAGCACGATACGCCGCACGCCCAGATTGAGTTGCTGGGCCAGAGAGAGTGCGGGAGAGGTGATTGGGGCGTTGAGCTCCGGCGCCGGTGCCTTGGGTTTTGTGGAGCGTTTGATTTTTTTGTAATCCTGGAGGATAAGGATCGGCGATTCTGGAGTGTTGGTTGCAGGTTCGCTGGCTTTGGGCTGCTCTTCTGTTGAGGCGATCTCAGGAGGAGATGGTGCTTTGTCATCCTTGGTCTGCGCTGGTTCTTTATCCTTTTCTGGAGTGAGCGAGACGGGGTTGTCCTTGGGTTGTGCCTTTGGTGGCAGGTTGTTTTCTGCGGTGGCCACAGCGGGGTTGCTTTGTCCATGGACGTCGACAATCACCCGGAAGGGATCGGGAAGGCTGTAGATCTTGTAACTTTTGATGGACTCGATGTCGAGCACCACCCGCACCGTATCCGGTGAGAATTGGGCGGTGCGGATCTGTTGAAGCAGGCCGTCTTTTATGGGGACAGGGGCACGATATTTGGGCTCAATATAGCTCTTGTCAAAATCGATGAAGAGACGTCTGGGTTGTTCCCCAACCTTTTCCAGCAATTCTTCCTTAAAGGTGACCGGGCGTGAGGTGTTAATCACCACCCTGGTATAATTGTTGGACGACCAGTATTCAACCGGCAGGACATAGGTTCGGTTTTTTACATTTGGCAGTTCAGCTACCTCTGCCGGCGGAGAATTATCCGGGGCAGATTGGCTTGTCGTTGCTACTGTCGTTGTTGCGGGGGGGGGAGTGGGGAGGTCCTTGGTCAGGGATTTCAGTTTTTCCGTGGCCTTTTCCATCAGGTCGCCCGTGTAATATTCGGCGGTGATTCGGGTGTATAGCTTGGCGGCCTCTTGGGGATTCTTTTTGTCTTCAAGCTGGATGCGAGCCTGAGAAAAGAGGGCGTCATCGGCCAGTTGATGCCAGGGAAAAAGAGTGGTGACTTCTTCATAGTATTTCAGGGAGCGATCCAGATCGGTGGGGTCCTTGAAGTGCTGGTATCTACTGTATGTTACCCGGCCCAGCATGAACAGGCTGGCGGCAGCGTATGTGGACTGGGGTTGCAGGTCATGGATCCTTTGAAAATTCTCGATCACTGCGGTCCAGCTTTCCTTGACACTGGTGCGTTCTTTGTCGTTTTTCAGTTCAGTGAAAAAAGATGTTGTCTGTTCGAATTCTTTGGCCAGGCTGGCTTCCTGGGCAGGGCCTTCTTTTTCTGCCATGGTAGTATCAGGGGTCTCTTTGCCTGGTACTGTTCCCTCGCAAAAGAGAGGACGCACGGTAATCTGCAGAACGCTCAGGGTGATAAGGAGAAAAATGACGATAAAACGGCGCATTAGTCAGGGTCTGTGTTTATTTTTTGGCAAAAAACATACCAGTGGTTCTTGAAGGAAAAGAAGTAACTGTTGAAAAGGGTGTATTCTTCATTGAGTAGCGGGAACTATACATAAAAGCTGTCTGGATGGCAAAAGAAAATATGGTGTGCCTCTTGGTTGTAGGTGTTGTCCTCAGTGTCAGCCTTTAAGAAGGGCCTCCAGTTCATAGAGGATATCCAGGGCCTGCCTCGGTGAGAGGGTGTCGGCCTTGATCTTTTGGAGATATTCACGTAGGGGATCAGCCGGCGGGGCGAAGAGAGAAAGCTGGCTGGGGTGTTTTTTGCTTTTCCCCTTTTTCTCGTCGCGATCTCTGGCGATGCAGGGGGTGCCATCCCGGTCCAGTTCGCCACTTTCGATATTGGCCAGAATCTCTCCGGCCCGCGCTACCACTCTGGCCGGCACCCCGGCAAGCGCCGCCACTTGGATGCCGTAACTGCGGTTGGTGCCGCCCTCCACCAGTTTATGGAGGAAGATGATGGTGTCATTCCATTCCCGCACGGCAATGGAGTAGTTGCGTACCCGTTCCTGGGTGCGGGCCAGGTCGGTGAGCTCGTGATAGTGGGTGGCAAAAAGGGTTTTAACCCCTTTGTTGTTTTTCAGCACCAGATCCTCGGCCACGGCCCAGGCGATGGCCAGGCCGTCAAAGGTGGAGGTGCCGCGACCGATCTCATCGAGGATCACGAGACTCCGTTCGGTGGCGTTGTTGAGGATGTTGGCGGTCTCGTTCATCTCCACCATGAAGGTGGACTGGCCGCGCCGCAGGTCGTCCATGGCCCCGACCCGGGTGAAGATGCGGTCCACCACCCCGATCACGGCGCTGTCGGCCGGGACAAAGGAACCCATCTGGGCCATGAGGACAATGAGTGCCGTCTGCCGCAGGACCGTTGATTTGCCGGCCATGTTGGGGCCGGTGATGATCAGCACCTCGTTGGTCTCTTGGTCAAGCGCGACATCGTTGGGCACAAATTTGCCGGTGGGTAGCGAACGCTCAATCACCGGATGTCTGCCCTCGCTGATGACAATGGCCTCGCCGTCATTGACCTCGGGCCGCCGGTAGTGATAGCGGTGGGCGCATTCGGCCAACGCCACAAAAAAATCAACCTGGGCCAGTAACTGCGCGGTCTTGAGCAGGCGCGGACTCTCGGTGGCCAGTTGTTTGCGGATCTGGGTGAAGAGCTGGTATTCAAGATCGAGGCGTTTCTCCTGGGCGCCCAAGACCTTGTCCTCAAACTCTTTGAGCTCCGGGGTGATGAAGCGTTCGGCATTCACCAGGGTCTGTTTGCGGATGTAGTGGTCGGGAACCTTCTCGGCCTGCAGCCGGCTGACCTCGATGAAATAACCAAAGACCCGGTTGTAACCCACCTTGAGCTTGGCCAGACCCGTGGCTGCCCGTTCCTTGTTCTCAAGCTCCAGGATCATCTGTTTGCCGTCCCGGAGCAGGCGCACCAGTTCATCCAGCTCGGCGTTAAAGCCTGGGCGGATCAGGTTGCCGTCGCGCAGGGTGATGGGGGCCTCCTCATGGATGGCGTCGGCCAGTAGTCGGTGCAGTTCCTCCAGGGGGTCAAGATCGGCGCTGATACTCAGGAGCCGTGCGGCGCTGCATTGGGCCAGCAGCCCTTTGATCGCCGGCAGGATGGCTAGTGATTGGCGCATGGCCAGCATGTCCCGGCCATTGGCGTTGCCCAGCACCATCCGGCTGTTCAGCCGTTCCAGATCATAGATGGTGGCGAGCTGCTCCCGGAACTCCTTGCGCAAAGTGCTGGATGTGTGCAGATTGGCCACGGCATCGAGTCTGGCCTTGATCCGGTCCACATCCTGGAGCGGAAAGAGGAGGTGATGCCTTAGCAGCCGGGCGCCCATGGGGGTGCAGGTCTGGTCGAGGACGGCGAGCAGCGATCCTTCCCGCCGGGTGCCGATGATGGTCTGGGTCAGCTCCAGGTTGCGGCGCGACGATTCGTCAATCTGGAGGATGGCAGCCAGATCAATGGGGCGCAGGGTCTCGATATGATCGAGCTCGGCCTTCTGGGTCTCGCGGATGTAGTCGAGCAGCACCCCGGCGCAGATGGTCCCCTGGGTCATGGCCCCGCAGCCAAATCCGGCCAGGTTTAGCACCTGAAAATGATCGGTCAGCAGCTCTTCGCAACTGGGAAAGTGGAAGCCTGCTTCCGGCCGCTCGGTGATGCAGAGGCCCGGCAGCAGGTCCTGGGCGGTCTGGAGCAGTGGGGCCAGGGCCTTGGTCTGATCGTGGCTGACCAGCAGTTCCGCCGGCGCCATCCTGGTCAGTTGATCCAGGATCGTGTCGCCTGCGGCAGAGTCGTCTTGGAACTCACCTACCAGAAACTCGCCGGTGGAGAGATCGAGGAAGCTGAGGCCATAGGTGACGGCCTTGGCCTGTTCCTGGCGGCTGATGGCCGCCACATACAGATTGCTCTTGTCATCGAGAAGCTGGGCATCGGTGACCACGCCAGGAGAGACCACCCGTATCACCTCTCGTTTGACGATTCCCTTGGCTAAAGCCGGATCTTCGATCTGTTCACAGATGGCCACCCGGCGGCCCGCCTTGATCAGCTTGGCCAGATAGGGCTGGGCCGCGTGATAGGGGAAGCCGCACAGAGGTACCTTGTTGACCTCATCCTTGTTGTTGCGGCTGGTGAGGGCGATGCCGAGGATCTTCGAGGCGACGATGGCATCCTCAAAGAACATCTCATAAAAATCGCCCATCCGGTAGAAGAGAATGGCATCCGGATGTTCCTGTTTGATCTCCAGGTACTGCTGGAGCATGGGGGTGATCTTCATGGCCTGGGTCATGGCAGCACTACTTCATGGATTACGGCCTGCAGACCTTTCTGCCTGTCGTCGGCGTGCTCGTTGATATGCAGGATGGCACAGGTGCCGGGGGCCCCGTGCGGGCCGGTGCTCTGGAAGGTTCCCGGATTGATGAAAAGCACGCCGCCTACCCGATGGCAGACCGCGTGGTGGGTATGGCCATAGACGATGCAATCAGCCGTGGGGAACATGGCCCAGACCCGTTCTTCGATGGTATGCCGAGGGCCCCAGGCTCCGTGGCACAGCCCGATTCGGTATCCGCCGATGGTGATCAGCTTGCTGTTCGGCAGGAGCTGCTGGCTCTCCCTGTTGCACATGTTGCCATGCACCGCATGGACTTCCTTGCCATGGAAGGCCTCAAGGACGGAGATATCGGAGAGGTCTCCGGCGTGGAGGATAATGGAACACTGCGCAAAGACGGTCTCGACCTGTCTGCGGAAGGAATCTGAACAACTGTTCAGATGGGTATCTGAAAGAATGCCGACGTGAATCATAAAAAGGCTCCTGAAAAATCACCGTGAAAGGGAATGGTGCCGATTATTATACTTCAGGCAGGTCTGTTGAAGCATTGAAAAAAGCGGGGATGGTGAAAAAAGATGATGAAGCTGGTGCTTTTTAGCAAGTGGCTGACCTCGCCGTGTCAATCTATTCTCAAGACCTTGGCCCCTCGAACCCTTTTCGTCTTGAGTTCAACCAAGGCCTCATTGGCCTCTGCCAGAGTGAATTCCTGAACCTCCGGCCTGATACCCATTTCTGCCGCCAGGGCCAGAAATTCGCTTACATCGCGGCGACTGACATTGGCGACACTCTTGATCTCCTTTTCCAGCCACAGATGGGTGGGGTAGGCGATCCGCAGAAGAGAATCTTTGTCCCTTTCTTCCTTGCGAATGGCGTTGATGACCAATCTTCCTCCGGATTCCAGATTCTTCAAGGCTGCCACCACTGGTTCCCATGCCGGAGTGGTGTCGATGATGCAGTGCAGTTTTTCCGGCGATTCCTCCGCCACCTCCCCGGCCCAGACCGCACCCAGCTCCAGGGAAAATGTTCTTTCCTGTGCATCTCTGGCAAAGACGAAGACCTTTGTCCTTGGGTAGCGATGGCGTACCATCTTGAGCACGAGGTGGCCGGAGGCCCCAAATCCGCTCAGGCCGAGATTCTGTCCATCTTGGAGACCGGTCAGCCGGAGAGATCGGTAGCCAATAGCGCCGGCGCACAACAGCGGGGCCGCCTCAGTATCGGTAAAGGCCTCGGGGATGCGATAGGCAAAGCCTTGGGGGACGGTCATATATTGGGCATAGCCGCCATTGACATCCCGGCCCGTCGCCTTGAAGTCTGGACATAAATTCTCGTTGCCCGTCAGGCAGAACGCGCATCTGCCGCACGCCGAGTAGATCCAGGCGATGCCAACCCGGTCTCCGATTTTGAAGGCGTTGACCCTGCTGCCGGTTGCCTCAATTCTGCCAACAACTTGATGACCCGGAATAATCGGCAGATGCGGTGGAGGCGTTCGCCCCTCAATCTCATCGAGCTCGGTATGGCAAACCCCACAGACTGAAATCTTCACCAGAATCTCGTTTTCTGCCGGGACAGGATCCGGCAGCTCCATCAGTTCCAGCGGGGCAGGATTCTCTTCAAGATTGCAGAGTTCATTTAAGACCATTGCCTTCATTGAGGTTCGCCTTGTGATTTTTCCCGTACTTTTGTTCCCGTTACTTCATCTTCGATTGCAGCGAGATCGTTTCACCGGCAACCATAAAGTTGCCGTCGCCACGATGATGAATCGTCCGCGGCTCCTTCACTGCGGGGTCGATCCAGGCCTGGATGACCTCAAGGACAAAAAAGCCATACAGCTCCACCATGCTGGTGTCGGTCACCCGGCACTCGAGGTTGGCATAGCATTCATCGATGAGCGGTGCGGAGACGTGTGCGGCAGGCCTGGGGGTGAGGCCAAAGGTCGCGAACTTATTGATGTCCGCCCCCGAGCTATTGCCGCAACCCACCACCTTCTCGGCGATGTCGACGGTGGGGATGTTGATGACGCATTCCTGGCTTGCCGTTAGCAGGCCGAAGGAATGGTTGCGATTACTGATGACGCAACCCACGAGTGGCGGCTCAAATTCGAGCATGGTGTGCCAGGACATGGCCATGATGTTTGCGTGCCCCGCACCGGCGGTGGTGACCAGGACGACCGGCCCCGGTTCGAGCAGGCCATAAACCTTGGACAGAGGAAAGGATTCTTTGGCCATTTGGGTATCACCTCTCGTCGCCATCCCTGGCAAACACCACCTGTCGGTTGTGACCGCGCTGGGTGAAATGATGGGGACTGTTGATGGTTGATCTGACCCTTCTTTTGTAAGGAGGTGCGGTAAGGGCTGGGGCCGTCATGCTTATCCCGGATAGCCATAAGTCAATTCCGGCCCCATCTATGCCCCGATGCCGCTCCCGACTTCTCGGGAAGATCGTGGTGAGAAGTGCGGGTTAGTCGGAAACGATCTTGAAAGAGAGTTTCACCCGTGCCCGAAAGGTAGTTTCTTTGCCATCCTCAGCAATCTTCATATCCAGGGTAACAACTTCGGCAATGCGCAGGTCACGCAGGCTCAAACCGGCGGTCTTGACGGCATTCTTGGTAGCTTCTTCCCATGAAACCGGGCTCGATCCGACCATTTCGATGATTTTGTAAACACTCTCAGACATGGGTATTCTCCTTGGTTAAGGTTAGGGGTAAGTCCTGCTGAATACGCTACTCGCTGAACGTTCTCTGGTCTGTTGGGCATCAATTGACTGAAAATCTGCATGCGAGATCCTGGAAATTGAGTAGCTGCAACAGACCACTATGTTACTTATATCGTGTAGATGAGGAAAACTGAAGGTGAAATATTCTTTTTCTGTTTGAGTGCCGGGATCAATAATGAGGTGTGATTTTACCCCATTTGGGCGACCGGCCGGATCTCTGTAATGTTTTTCCTTGTAATATGCTGAAATAATAATATAAAATATAGTGTAAAGAGTGGTGGTTTTCAACTTGCTGTATTGTGGTTCTTTTGTGCCGCTGCCATATCGGTGGCGATATAACAGATTTCTGTCACCAACTGCCGGTAAACCTTTGAGGGAGAATGTCCTTGCCACCTTCCGAACCTAAAGAAAATCAACTCAAGCAGTTTGAGGCCATCCGCCGGGAACTGAAAACAATTGTTCTCGATCAGGACGACGCTATCGACGAGGTGGTGGACGCCTTCAGCCACATGGCTTTCCGGCCGCCCAAGGAGGCGGAGCCCAAGGCGATCTTCACCTTCCTGGGGCCCCCGGGCGTGGGCAAGATCTATCTGGCCCGGATTCTCTGCTCCATGCTCAAGGAGTATAAGGGGTTCAAACATTTTGATCTGGAACGCTACAGCGATCCGGAAGGTATTGACCAGCTTCTTGGCCCCCAGATGACCGACCCGGAGATCCCGGAAGGCGAGCTGCTTCGCTTTCTCCGCGCCACTCCCCGTGCCATTATCCTCTTTGAGGCCATTGAAATGGCGAGCAACCAGCTGCAGATGGCGCTGCTCGACCTGATCACCAAAGAGGAGCCGGAGAACGGCATCAACTGCCGCGAGGTGGTCTTCATCTTCACCTCGACGCTTGGCAGCGCCCTTTACCAGGGCAAGGAGTTTCAGGCCACCTTCCGCCGCAGCAAGGCCCAGGCCCAGGGCCTGATCATGGATGCCATTGCCAAGGAAAAGAAGGTGGCAGGCGAGATCGTCCAGCCAGCCATTACCCCGAAACTCCTGGCCACCCTGGCCCAGAACTATATCATCCTCTTCAACCGGCTGGGGATCAACGCCATGGTCCGCATCGGTACCGATTCCCTGGAGCAGTTGGCCAAACACTTCCGGGACAAGGGGATTGGCCTTGATTTTCCTGATCTCAAGGGGTTGGTGACTCTCCTGGTCCTTTCCCTGGGTCCTGCGATCTCCGCGAAAAAGGTAAAGCAGAAGCTGCCCGACGAGCTCCTCTTCAAGATCATCGGCAGTCTGCGGCACTTGTCCACCTCACCGGCCCGGATCATCTTTAAATTGACCAAGAAGGCCGAGGCCTCCTTGCACAGGTTCGCTGCGGCCGGAGACCAGATTCTGTCCCAGCTCTACAAGAACAACCAGACCGTAGAACTGACCTGGAAGGAGTATCAGCGGGGGGAGGATCTCATCTTCAGCTTGGCTGGACCGGAAACCCGAACCCTGCCCAAGGGCAAGGGGTTGTTGCGCAGCGAACGACCGGCCATCGAATTTTCCGGGATTGATTTTGCCGATATCGCCGGCAACCGCCAGACCAAAACCGTCCTCACGCAGATCATCAATACCCTGAAAAAACCCGAGCTGGTGAAGAAATTTGCCATCACCATGCCCAAGGGTATGTTGATCTACGGGCCGTCCGGGGTCGGAAAGACCCTGCTGGGCAAGGCCTTTGCCCGCGAGGCCGGCCGGCC
>CAITDH010000115.1 GCA_903891045.1 uncultured Desulfobulbaceae bacterium
ACTATATAAAACTTTTTTATTAACAGCAATCAAAAATGAATGAAAATTCATTTTTCATTGCTGTTAATAAGGTTTTGATATTAATAATTTTATTTTTTTCTTTTGGGGGAATATGTTGTCTTATGTTCGATACTATGCCGAAATATATATAAATTTTTGTTTTTTTGAATGGATTTTTTTAAAAGGCAGAAACGTTGTGTGGTTTGTAGCTTTTTAAGGTAGAGAGAATAATATTTGTTCTCTAGTATTCTGTATGGAGAAGTGAGCTCGAAGTCTATTTTTACCTGCAAGTCCACATAGCCGGGAGTTCAGGAAGGTGATCGCTGAGTTTCCTATAGAGGCACGAGAAAATTTGATTTCTGCCATGTTTGCAAGATCTTTGGTGATTTTGAATGATTGAAAAATGAGGGCCAAAAGAGACAATGAGTGATCATCTCTTGATGAATCTTGACAGGTTTGCTTCGTCTGGAGTATCCTTTCCATAGTTGCATGTTGATGGAAGATGATAAATAATATCCTTTTTTGACTTTGAGTGAGTTATCCTGTTGGGGAAAAAAATATGTGCGTTTTGAAGAAGATTGTCCCGTTGATGTTGGTTGGTATGGTGGTATGTAATTGGAATAATTTTGCCTTTGCTGGGCAGAATATTGATTTTGCCAAAGTACAAGATAACAGGAAAAAACTAATAGAAGCCAGTAGTTGTCCTGGATGTGAGCTTGCTGGCGTTAATCTTTCAGGAGTTAATCTTGACAGGGTCAATTTGACAGGCGCCAATTTGGCAGGTGCGCATCTCTCGCAAGCACGATTACATCTTGCTACTCTGAATAAAGCCAACTTGCAAAATGCAGATTTAAGGGATGTTGAATTCGGTGGTGCTGATCTGGCGGAGGCGGATCTTCGCGGCGCAGATCTTCGCGGCGCTACCTTCGTTGGCGCCTATCTTGTCGGTATTCAACTGGACAAAGAAGTTGCCTTGAATCAACCATCAGAAAAGTCTGTCTCTGAAAATATTTCTCCTCAGGATGTTGTTGATAAGTCAGTTCCTGCCCAGGGAGGGCGGGGAGTGACTTCGGTTGTGGAAAAAAGAGAAGATAAGGCTCAAGTTGCTACATCACAGCAAGCGATTGCTGATATTAAAGGAAAGAAGACGGTTTCTTCATCAGCAGAGCCGGGTTTTTTTGATAAGACTTGGGGAAGTGTGAAAGGGTTGTTTGGTCAGGGCGAGGGTGATGAAAAGAAAGCTGTGGTTGAAAAATCAGTTTCAACTGGAAAGGCGGCGAAGGTAACACCAGAAGCTGCGCCAGCCGTACAGGCCGTGCCGAAACAGGATGTCGTTGCCGATATTCCTCCTGTTAAAGAACAACAGCCTGTCGAGGTCAAGGGAAAGAAGTCGGCTTCTTCCTCCACAGAGCCAGGTTTTTTTGATAAGACCTTGGGGAGTGTGAAAGGGTTGTTTGGTCAGGGAGAAAATGATGAAAAGAAAACGGTGGCTGAAAAATCAGCCGCTATTGGCAAAATGGCTGAGGTGACACCAGAAACTGCGCCAGTGCAGGCAGCGCCGAAACAGGATGTTGCTGCCACCCTTCCTCCTGTTAAAGAACAACCGCCTGCCGAGGTCAAAGGAAAGCAGATGGCTTCTCCTTCCACAGAGCCAGGTTTTTTTGATAAGACCTTGGGGAGTGTGAAAGGACTGTTTGGTCAGGGAGAAAGTGAAAATAAAGCTGTAACCGGAAAACACGACGATAATCTCCAGAAGGGCAAGCAGCTACAGGGAAATGAAACGATTAGTGCTCAGGTACCTGAAAATAAAATGGATCCGGCAGCTGAAACAGCAAAAAACAGGGCGCTTTTGCTTGAAACAAAGCATTGCTACGGATGTAACCTCACAGGGGTTGATCTGACTGGTAAAAACATGGATAGTGCTGATCTTGAAGGTGCTGATCTCAGCGGAAGCAAGCTTGAGGGTGTTGATTTTGAGAATGCAAATTTGAAAGGGACGATACTGGTGAAAGCGAATCTCAGAAATACAGATCTGCGGAAGGCTGATTTGTATAAAGCCAATCTTTCAGGGGCAGATTTGACTGGCGCTAAACTTGACGGGGCCCTTCTTGATGATGCCCAATTATCCGATACTGTTGGGTATGAGCTGCAAGGGCGACAGTAATATTTTCAAGAAATGCTCTTACTGAAAATTAGCAAGGGAATGAAAGAGGGGATATGAAGCACTGTTAGGCATGATATTATGTTATCTTTTGTTTTGTTAACAGGTCGATTGCCTTGTCAATGCGTTCATAGATGGATGTTTCTTCATCCCGAAGAATTGTTTCGAGCATATCTATTTGGTTTTGGAGCTCAGCGGTTTTGATTTCCAGGTTCTGAATGGTTTCAGATGCGGCGCTTTCTGTTGTGTCCATTGCCTGGCTGAGATCCATGGCATTCCGCATTATTGAGTTAACATTGGCAATTTTCTCAAGGCGGAGAAAAAGTTCGTCAAAGTTAATTGGTTTTTCCAGGTAGTCAGCAGCACCTTTCTTCATTGCTTCAACTGCAGTGTCAATAGATGAGTGAGCAGTGATTAGGATAACCTCAATGTTGGGATTGAGATTTTTTGCAATATCAAGAACTTCAATACCCCCAATTGATCCTGGCATCATTAGGTCGGTCAGCACCACGTCAATATGCTGTTGAGGGAGTATCTTCCTTGCCTGATAGCCGTCTTCAGCAATCAATACCTCATATCCTTCTTTCTCCAGGCGTTTCTCCAGCATTCTTCTGATGACAGGATCATCGTCCACAACGAGTATAGTCATATTATTCATGAAAGAAGCTCCCTTTATTTTTTCTGATAGAAGATTGATCGTAAATGTCTCTTGGGAATAAAACGAGGACAGATGCCAGTGAGTGATTCTGTGGAGCCAATGATAAGATAGCCGTCATCGGCTAAGTTGTCTGCTATTTTATCGAAAAGTTTCTGCCGGTCGGGAAGGGTGAAATAGATGGCCACATTCCGACAGAAGATGATATCAAATTTCCCAAGACCGACAAATGGCAACATAAGATTAAGTTTTTTAAACTGGACCATGGCCCGGATTTCATCCTTAATCGTCCATGAATCACCAAACATGGTAAAATAACGTTGCAGCTTGTCACCTGGAAGTCCTCGCTCCATTTCAAATTTATTGTATTTTCCCCGACTGGCCTGGGCAACTGCACCGTCTGAAATATCTGTGCCGAGAAGTTTGATGGAGTAATTGGCAATTTTAGGAAGTAGTTCCTTGATGATGATGGCAATAGAGTAGAGCTCTTGGCCCGTTGATGAGGCTGCACTCCATATTTTGATGTTGGTTTTCAGCACCGGAGAACTTGGAGTGCGGGCGTCGATCAGCTCGGGAAGCAGTTTGAACTGCAGGAGTTCAAAGGGGCCTTTGTCACGAAAGAAAAGGGTCTCGTTGGTGGAGATGGCATCAATTATTTTACGTTCAATAGTCTTGCTGGGTTCAGCTTTGGCCTTCTGATACAGCTCTTTGTAGGTGCTGCAGCCGTGTTCGGTGGCAATTGTACCCAAGCGGGTCTCAAACAGGTAGGATTTGCTCTGGTCAAGGTATATCCCCGAAATGTCGTGAATATATTGAGCGACGAGCTTCAGTTCTTCTGGTGATATTTTTAGCATGCTGTCAAAAGTGTAATTCTATTGAGGAGAAGTAAGACAAATTTTTGATGAGCACTATCTAACACTTTTGGTAATTTCATCAGCGATTTTATTCAAAGGGGCGATTACGTCAGCCAGGCCCTGTTCTATGGGAGCTTTTGGCATTCCATAGACCACACAGGTGGCTTCGTTTTGGGCAATAATCAAGGCCCCTTTTTGTTTCAGAAGTTGCAAGGCCTTGGTGCCATCTGATCCCATTCCGGTCATGATAACGGCAGTTGTGCGGCCAACATAATAATCACCCACTGAACGAAAAAGATAATCGACAGATGGTTTGCAGGAATTCTCAGGTGGATCGTTGGTAATCTTGATGATTCGATTTTTCCCATCAGCGCTGGCCACGAGTTTCATCTGCTTCCCGCCTGGTGCAATATAAACAGTGTTAGGTTCGATTGGCTCAGCTTCTTGAGCCTCTTTTACGGTGAGGGCGCATTTGGCATTCAGACTTGCGGCCAGCGATTTGGTGAAAACTGGCGGCATATGCTGGACAATGACCACCGGGACACCAAGATCACCAGGCAGTAGTGGCAACATTTGGCTCAAAGCGTTTGGCCCTCCGGTCGAGATCCCGATTGTTACAATCTCTGATTTTCCTCTTCGCACTGAAGGGCGGGGGGGGATATTGCTGGGTCCAGGTGTTGCTTGCGGACGCAACAAGGAGTTAGGTCTTTTTGTAAGAAGAGTCTTGGGCGTGAACACACCCTTGGTGCCAAGTAAAGATGAGGCATTTTGCGAATGGCGAAATGCCTCAAGCATGGGTTGAAGGACGGCCTTAATTTGAGCCTTTCCTTCCTGCTGGTTGGCGCTGCTTTGTGGCTTGAGGATAAAGTCAAAGGCGCCAAGTTCCAGGGCCTTCATGGTCATATCGCTCCCATCGGCAGTGAGCGTTGAGAGCATGATCGCGCCGATACCTGGATGGCTTTTCTGGAGTTCGGCCAGGACCTCCAGTCCGTTCATCTCTGGCATTTCAATATCCAGAGTAAGCAGATCTGGCTTGAGGCTGGCGATTTTGGACATGGCAATCTTGCCATTATGGGCAATGCCTACGACCTCGATTCCTGGAATTTCAGCGAGGATATCACTGACTGCCTTTCGATAAACAATAGTGTCGTCTACAACTAAAACGCGTAATGTTTTTGGAAGCATTAGTGACCTTGGTCTTCGAGGCGCAAGACTTTATTGATATCAAGGATGCCAATAAGTCTGTCAGCAGTTTTATAGACTCCAGAAAAAAATTCTCCCTGAATTCCACCCATATTGGCAGGGGCACGTTCAATTTTGTCGGTGTCTGCAGAGATGACATCGCTGAGCCGGGTGACGAGAAGCCCTACATGCTCACCAGGTGAATTCACAATGATATTTCGTGAGCTGAGGGTGGCATCTGTTGCTCCAAGGCCGAGTTTCTTGCCAAGATCGATGATGGTCACAATCTGACCCCTCAGGTTCAGAATGCCAATAACATAGGAGGGGGCCTGGGGAACTTTGGTCATATCCATCAGTTTGTTGATCTCCTGGATCTTCAGAATATCCATGCCGCACAAGGCATCACCGATATAGAAGGTGGCCAGTTCAACAAGTATATTGGTAGTGCTTTTTGTTTCGTTCATATTATCCTCTTAACAAAGCAATATGGATTGGTAACGCGTAGAAAGTCGTTTAGAAGAGACGTTTCATGTAATCATGAACGCAGGTCATTAATTTTTCTTTGTCCAGTTTGATATGATATTCATCAATACCAACGGCTTTTCCCTTGGCGATATCCTCATCTGCGGCCAGTGTGGTCAGGGCGATGATGGGAATTTTGTTATACTTGGGATTCTTTCTAATGGTTTCTGTGAGTTCAAATCCATTCATGTTTGGCATTTCGATATCAGTGACCACCATGGCGATCTCTTCAGCATGTTTTTGCAGCAGATCCCAGGCGATGGCTCCGTCCGCTCCTTCAATGACCTTGTAGCCGGATTCAGTCATGTATCCTTTGACTTGATTACGGAAAAAATTTGAATCTTCTGCAATCAGGATAGTGGGGACAACCCCGCTGTTTTTTTCAATCTCAAAAACTGGCTTTTCAGCAAACCAGTCTGGATAGAGGGTTTGGACAATCTCAAAAACATCCACAAGCATGGTGGTGTGCCCATCAATGATGATAGAGCCCATGATTCCAGGTTGTTTAAGAGTTACTCCATCAATCTCTGTGGTTATTTCAACAGCATCAATGGGGCCAATAGCTAAAAGACCAACAGGTTTTGAGCAGATGTTGAAAACTATAACCAGCAGATCGTCCTGGTCTGCCAAGGGGTGAACCGCAGAAATGTTATCGACAGTAATCAGGGCAAGGCTTCCACCTCGGTACTGCATGACCCGTTTGCCGCCCATATCTTCAATCTCTGAGCGTTTGATTTTTTCAATTCGCTCCACCTGATTCAAGGGGACAGCAAACTGCTCATGTTCTGAGCTCCGGAAGATAAGGAGGGCCTGTTTATCTTTCTGGGCCCGCATAAGCTCTGCGGCAGCCAAGGCAACCTCATTTGCCCTGTCCGTGCCATCAATGGATGTCAGATGGGCCATCTGTGCCAGATTACTTACGTCAAGGATCAAGGCAATGCGGCCATCACCCATGATCGTGGCACCGGCATATCCTTTGCACTGTTGCAGATGTCGGCCCAGAGGTTTAATGACGATTTCCTCGGAATCCTGCAGGCGATCGACAACGAGGCCATATTTCATGGAGCTGGTAGAGACCACTACGATATTTAAGGCGCTTGAGGCGGTATAGCGGCGATCCGAGAGGACACGTTCATCGGTATTGGATTTATTCTCTTCTTCCTGTGTCTCGCCGGTGGTTTGGAAAAGGGGTGAGGTCTTACCCCGACGATCGGCAATACTTCCTCGTTTGTCTGGTTTGTGCGCTGCCTCTGCGGGGTCCCAGTAGGTTCGTTCGGCTTCTATGACATCAGCCAGTCTGATTAAGGGTAAGAGATTGCCACGCAGGCGGACAACTTCAGCATTTCCGACTTTTTCCACCCGTTTTTTCACCTGATTCGCGGGGATACGCAGAAGCTCTTCCAGGTTAACCTGGGGGATGGCGTATCGTTCGCCGCTGGTGGTGATAATCTGACAGGGAATAATGGCGAGAGTCAGGGGAAGTTTGATGGAGATAGTGGTCCCGCGTCCAACCTCAGAGACGATTTCAACCTGACCTCCAAGTTTATCAAGGTTAGTTTTCACCACATCCATGCCAACGCCACGACCAGAGACATCGGTGACCTTCTTGGCCATGGAAAAACCTGGCAGGAAGATGAGATTGATCTTCTCTTTGTCCGACATGATCTGGGCCTGTTCGGTTGAGATCAGACCCTTGCTGACAGCGCTTGCTGCCAATGCCTCACCGTCAAGCCCTTTTCCGTCGTCGCTGATCTGGATGACAACCTGACCTGCTTCATGGTAGGCTTTCAGGATGATAATTCCTTTCTCCGCCTTGCCTACACGCTTTCGGTCTGCGGGCATTTCAACGCCATGATCTACCGAGTTACGTACCAGATGGGTCAGTGGATCGTTGATAGACTCAATAATGGTCTTGTCCAGTTCAACTTCATTGCCAACAATCGTTAGTTCAATAGTTTTATTGAGTTGCTTGGAGAGATCCCGCACCACCCGTGGAAACTTGCTGAATAAATTGCCAATAGGCTGCATTCGGGTCAACATGATCGCCTCTTGCAGTTCAGAGGTGATAAGGTCAATCCGCTGTCCTACTGCCTCGGCATTGCGCAGGTCGTTTGAACCGATGGTCTGCAGGAGTTGATTTCTGCTGAGAACAAGTTCACCCGCTAGGGTCATGAGTGAATCAAGCAGGCTGACATGAACCCTGAGGCTGGTATCCGCCTTAACCTGAGGTGGCTGAGCTGTTGTAGCTGCTGCAGTTGATGTTGGCGTTGGAGAAGTAAGCGGAACTATTGGTTCTGGCTTTGGTGTAATTGGTGTGGGTGCTGCCTGTTCCTCTGGAATGTTGTGTGCCTCCGCCGTTTGTTGCACTGGTTCCGGGGTGATAGCTTCTGCGACAACGGGTTCTGGGGTCGCTTCAATAATAACAGGTTCTGGCGCTGGTTTTGGTGCGGCGGGCTGGAGTGCAGTGCCTTCTGCTATGGCATTCAAGGGGATAAGATGTTCTGTAATGTCTTCATCATTACTGGAATGTACATTATTGATCATTGCTTCCAGTTTATCTGATCCTTGGAGGAGTACGTTGACGATCTCCGGATTTGGTACTAGCTTGCGGCTGCGTATCATTCCCAGAATATTCTCCATGGCGTGAGATAACTCTTGGATCACCGTGAGTCCCATAAAACCAGCCCCGCCCTTGATGGAGTGAGCGGCCCTGAAGACCTTATTTACCAAATTTTCATCGATGTTGGCCCCTGCTTTTTCTATTGCCAGTAAGTCAGTTTCAATGTCAGCAAGATGTTCAAGAGATTCTTCGATAAAACCTTGGAGTATTTCGTCATCTTCAATTTGCATTTATTGAGCTCCTTCGGGGAGAAATTGAAAAATAAAAACCGATTATCACCATGCGCACAGATAGTAAAACCAAGATGAGATGTGGTTCTCCCATATGGATAAAGGGGGCTACATTCTCAAGTCCTACTTGTATTGTATCTGTTTATTGAGACTCTTGCCAAAGTTTCAAAAGCTTGGGCTTTGTCATTTTGATCCAAATGAAATGTTTTTAATGAAAATAATATGGTACAAGAACCCTCACTTCGGAGTCTCGTAGATAAACGGAGAATTTGACCTCGCTTACTTGATTGAAAGAACATTTGATAAACTTTTATAATTACCTCTTTATAGAGTAATTCTTTTTAAAAAACAAGAAAAGTAAATTGGTCGTGAGTCGTTTGAACTTTCGATTGCGTGTCAGTAAAAAGTAATTGTTGAAAGAATATTCTTTGTTACTCTTGAGTGTTACGCTCCAAGGGTTTCTTCTATGGAAATCACAGTAATGTCGTACAGGAGGTTATGTCCTGCCAGCGGATGATTATAGTCAACTACGATAGTATCATCGTTGACTTCAACCACTGTGGCTGGAACTGGATACTTCTGACCATCTTTTTCTACCTTGAGGGAGAGGATCATTCCAACTTGGGGGGGGATGTCAACATTCACAACATTTCTGTTGAGTGTCTGCAGCAAGTCTTTACGGCGGGGGCCATATCCTTCATCAGGTTCAAGTTTGACCAGTTTCTTGTTGCCTGCTGACATCCCGATAATAGCTTGTTCCAAAGTGGGTGGGACGTCAAGATTGCCAATAGTAATAATTAAAGGTTCGGATTCGGTTGTGGCTTGGAAAATTGTTCCGTTTTCTAATTTTCCAGTGTAACTAATTGTCACTCTATCGTTTTTTTTTACTTTTTTCATGTGATGGTTCTTCCAGTGAAAGAAAAAGAGGTTTGGTAGTTGATGCTAATCGGTTGTAGAAAGTGCAGGAACGTATGGCGCATTAAGTAAGACATTGTAAAATAAATAACATAGCTATATAAATGGC
>CAITDH010000116.1 GCA_903891045.1 uncultured Desulfobulbaceae bacterium
AGTGAACACCACCGGCACGGTTGTCTGGCAGGCGGCCTACTTGCCTTTCGGCAAAGCCCAGATCACTACCGGGACGGTCACCAACAACCTGCGGTTCCCCGGCCAGTACTTTGATGCAAACTGATTCTGTGGAGGCTGGCATGGGAGGTGTGCGCGGTAATGAGCCTGGTAATCAAAGCGGCGATTTGCCAGGTGACCCGGTTCAAGTCACAGATCATTCTGGAAGGAGTGAAGAAAAAGGATCTACCTGCGAAAAAGTTGACAATGTTGACGAGAAGAAAGTGAATAATCAGTTGGAGATTGGACGTCCTTTAGGTCGTTGGACCCCAGGAAACCAATGTCAGTCCTTTTCCTCGGATGTCCTGAAAAACGCACGCAATACTCCAGGAGCATCAGGAAATTGGGCGGGAGGTGCTGCAGGTGGTTGGTGATCATTTGAGACACGAAGTTTATGCAAAAATAAAACTAAAGGGAATCTGCTCGTTGATAGCGTTTCTTTTATTATTTGGGTGCTCAACTGAGCAGAATGACTCCAGGATTTTTTTTGATGAAAAGCTAAACTGCCCGGCACCCGCTGTCGCTTAATTCCAGGCTTGGGGTAAATCTGGTACACAGCAAGTTTGCAAAATAAAACACGGGCCATTCGTCGCTTGGGAAGGTGGTTACGTCCATGTTCGTAGCCAATATGAAAATGGCAAGGAAATCGGTGTTTGGTATTGGTATGACAAAAATGGAATTGTAGTAAAGAAGGTTGACAAGGGGGGCGAACCGAAAACCGAGCAAACTTGGACACTCCCCAATTAACCCATTTCGCCTACTATGCTCACCAGCTTGGTAGGGCAAGAGTGAAGAGGGATCGGGTCTACGTTTGGCTTTTCTTTTCACTCGTGAAGCGACAAACCAAGGGCCAACCTACCCAAACCACCGCCCTCCGAGCGGAGCAAAGGTGCTATGTCGCATAATGCTAACTTATTTTGCAGTGGCCCCCGGAAAGTGCCCCACATTAGAAACAACAGCCACTTAACATAAGTTCCTTATGCGAGCGGACTGACTGGCTGACTGTTGAGGAGGTCTTTTTTCCGGGGAACAGTAGACAAGAAAGGAGTGCTCCATTGCACCCTCCAAGAATAGCACCGGTCCCGGAGCATGCGGGCGTGCGGGAGTTTATAAGCGGTGGAATGAAGGCCCTGCCGGATTTTGCGGTGGGCGGATTGCTATTTTCCCCCACGACCACCTTTTGCATGGACATCTGGCTAGATAAAAACCAGGACCTTAGAAAGGAACCATGTTGGGCGTTGTTTCAAAACACCCATATTCCTTTGCTGTTCCGGAGGCTGTCGCCCGTGGAAAGCTACGCCCCCTGCGGAACCCTCAAGACAATGAATGAGGCTTATCTGACTTTTCTGTTCCATTGCTCCCCAGACCCCGATAACTCTGAAGGACTACAGCCCAGCTTCCTGTAAATTGAGAACTAACTGGGTTTGTTCGTCGGAAAGATGTTCAGGGACCTGAACTCCAAGCTTCACATAGATATCACCACGACTTCCCAATGGGCCGCTTGGCAGGCCGTGTCCTTTGATGCGCAACCTAGCATCGGGCTGGATACCGGCAGGGACAGTGACCATAAACCTCTTTCCTTCCAGGGTTTCAACAGCAATCTTTGTACCCAGGCAGGCATCACTGAATGAAATCCATTTATCGCAAATCAGGTCGTCTCCATCTCTGACAAAACGATCATGTTTGCTTATCTCTACTTTCAGATAGAGGTCGCCAGGGGCTCCACCCTGTGAGGAAACGTCGCCCTTCCCCTTCAGTCGTAGTTTTTTCCCTGCCTCGATCCCTTTAGGTATCTTAACCGTAACATTCTGGGTCGTGCCATGAGTACGCAGGGTGATATTTTTTTCAGCGCCA
Source organism: uncultured Desulfobulbaceae bacterium (assembly GCA_903891045.1). Taxonomy (GTDB): domain Bacteria; phylum Desulfobacterota; class Desulfobulbia; order Desulfobulbales; family Desulfocapsaceae; genus UBA2270. Next base: position 1,912 of record CAITDH010000116.1, read on the forward strand.
TGCATAACTTCATCCAGGGTCACTGAGATTTGATACGTCAGATCCTGACCTTTTGCGGGTTGATGACAGCCCCCGGTCCCACAACCACCGCCCATTCGGCCTGAGCCGCCACCCTGTCCGAAAAAAGATTGAAAGTGAGCCCCGTCACCACCCATATTGTTACGAAACTTGGCAGAACCTCCACCGCCAAATTGACGAAGGATGTCATTCAAATCAAAGTTACGGAAGATATCTTCCTGCGAATAACGCTGATGAAAATCAGTGGAACCATACGTGTCGTACTGCTTTTTCTTCTCCGCATCCGACAGTACCGCATAGGCCTCATTGATCTCTTTAAACTTGTCCTCGGCGGCCTTATTCCCTTGATTCTTGTCTGGATGATACTTTAAGGCCAACTGACGGTATGCTTTTTTGATCTCGGTAGCGGAAGAGTTTTTGGACACGCCTAAGGTTTCGTAATATTCCATTGTTGATTTATGATTAAACGAATTGATTCTAATAAAAAAATGTGCATGAATGTTCAATATCAGTAACAATATGAACGCATTGCTTGTCAGTCAAGTCTGTCATCGACAATGGTAATTGCGGCCCGGCAAAAGCAACGAGGCGGAACCATGAAGATTCCGCCTCGTTGCTTCAACAACCTGTTCTCTCTTGTAAAAACTTTAAAACGGCACTTCGTCTCGTCCCCCGCCACCCATCATTCCCTGAGGTGGCTCTGAATAGGCATGCTCCTGCGAACCGCCGCCCCCACCGTATGATGATGTATCGTCACCTGCCCCACCACGCGGACTGAGCATCTTCATCTCACGAGCGACAATTTCTGTGGTAAACTTATCGTTGCCATTCTGATCCTGCCATTTTCTGGTCTGGAGCTTACCCTCAATATAGACTTTTGATCCCTTATGCAGATACTCACCACAGGTCTCAGCCAACTTTGCCCAGGCGACAACACGATGCCACTCGGTCGTTTCCTGCATCTGCCCATCTTTATCTTTGTATCGTTCAGTGGTAGCGACATTAAAAGTGGCAACGGCAGTGCCGCTTTGGGTGTAGCGAAGTTCAGGATCTTTCCCAAGATTACCAATAAGCATAACTTTATTCAGCATAATTTCTCCTGCACCTGTGAGGAATGTATTGATGTATCAATAAAAGACAGGAGACATCAAAGAATAACGTCCCTGTCTGATTTCAGTCACTGTTCTTCTTACCATAGAGCAAGCGATTTCTTCCAGAAGAAAATTGACAGCCCTTGTTTCACATCCCCGTTTCATCCCCGAACTATCTGTCCAGTATATGAGGAATCCCCCCTCTTTCACCTGGGGTATATAGCCCATGACCTCCTAGATCTCATCGCTCTCATGCAAAAATAGATACAGATCTTGAGATGTGTCCTGCTTTTCAGCAGACTATCAATATGTTGATGCATCTTCATAACGAAACCTCTTTTATTCGCTTGGTTTCTTGGTCTTGTTATGAAGATAATCACTCAACTGAAAATAGGGCAGAGCCATATAACTGTATAGGGCAGTCGGAACCTTGCCAGGATTTCCTGAGTATAGGGAAACTCCAAACAGGATTCTTCCACATGGATCTACTTGACAAAAAGTGAGGGATCGGCCCATGATTGTTTTTGTGACATTGACATTGACATTGCTTACGGCCAGACTAGGCTTAACCTTCTTATAAATATTTGGAAACCTTGAAAACAATACAAAAGGAAGTGGCTTTTTTTAGCTGAAGTGCTGTATAATTAAAATCTTATCAAGAGTCTCCATGCCTGTTCTCGTACCCATGAGGCCTTCTCCCTTAACATCTTCCCGATATCCATATAATGAGCACAGAAATACTTATTAATTCAGCAAGTTATGAATCAAGGATCGCCCTTGTCGAAAATGACCATCTCGTTGAATTCCATATCCAACGGCCATCGGAAAAAGGCCTGATTGGCAATATCTACAAAGGTCGGGTGGTGCGTGTATTACCAGGTATGCAGGCAGCATTTATTGATATCGGCCTGGAGAGGACAGGATTTTTATATGTGGATGATGTCTACATCTCTATGACCGAGCTTGAGCAGAGATTACTCGGTCAGGAACAGCAACCCTGCGGGAAATATAATTTCACCTCCTCTTACCCTGATAATGAGATCCGTCGTGTCTCAGGAATGAATATCGAAGATCTGTTGCGCGAGGGGCAGGATATCACGGTTCAGGTGGGCAAAGAGCCCATGGGCACCAAGGGAGCCCGTCTCACCTGTCATATCACCCTGCCTTGTCGTAATCTTGTTTTTATGCCCCTGACTGACCATATTGGCATCTCCAGAAAGATTGAGGATGAGACCCTGCGTCAGACCCTGCGGGCGCGTATCGAAGAACTTCGTCCGGCCGGAACCGGCTTTATTGTCCGTACCGTTGCCGAATATGCCGACATGGAAGAGTTGGAAGCCGATATGGAATTTCTATTGCATCTGTGGGATGAAATTCAGGATAGCGCTTCCAGCTCCCCTTCCCCCTCGCTTATCTATGAAGACCTCGATATCACTTTTCGTTCCGTACGTGACCTGTTTACTGCAGATGTGAATACCCTGGTAGTTGACGACAAAAATACGTATGAAAAATTATTGCATTTTATTAAAATTTTTGCCCCTGACCTGCAGCATCGTATCGTTTATTACCAGGAAGCAGCGCCTCTTTTTGAGGCCCATGGCATAGAGATGGAGATCAGCCGGGTCATTGAAAAGAAGGTCTGGCTCCGCTCAGGAGGGTACATTATCATCGAAACGACCGAGGCCCTCACTGTCATTGATGTCAATACTGGACGTTTCGTGGGTAAAAATGATCTTGAAGAGACCATTTTTAAGACCAATATGGAGGCCGTCAAAGAAATTGCATATCAACTGCGTTTACGTAATATCGGTGGAATCATTATCATTGATTTTATTGATATGGATGATGAATTACACCGTGAAGAATTATTTTCCTCATTCAAGGAGGCTGTTAAAAAAGATAAAAGCAGGATCAATATCCTGAAACTTAC
>CAITDH010000117.1 GCA_903891045.1 uncultured Desulfobulbaceae bacterium
ATCATCATGGATTTTAAAGCGGGGATAGGTAAGACAACGGGGGTCGTCTTTCTGGAGTTCCCGCACCCGCCTGTGGATCAGTTTCAGCCCGCCCTGACGGTAGAAACGCACAAAGGCTTCCACATCTTCAGGTTGATCCGGATCCGTTCGTGGCATAAAAAGGCCGTCGGTGTAGAGAATGATATCCGTAACACCGGCAAGCGACTCTCTTCCGTGCCGGATAAAATCAAGGGCCTGCGGTTCTCCGTTCAGGACGCCGTAGTGGATGTTCATACCCTCGCGCACCTTGAGGATCTGATCGGCAAGATGATCCCGGATGGTGCCGGTGGCGCTCGGCCCCCATTCTTTCCATAAACACAGGGTCTCCCGGTCATGATCAATCGGATCGGCAAGCAGGCGGTGGGAACCGTCTTCATAGAGAACCAGCGCTAGGCTGTCACCGATCTGAAACCACTCTATCCCGTCCCTGTCGATTCGTACCACCATGCAACTGGTGGACCAGAGGTACCGACGGCAATTGAGATCGACCCCTCTGACCTCCATCTGTTCGCGGATATTATGATTTGCCAGGGCGGCAAGCTGGCAGAGGGTGCCGCCGTTGCGGGAAAAGACTTGGGCTGCGGATTCGGCAGCCAGAAGCCCACCGGTCTTACCCGAGGTGTCTCCACTTTTCTCCAGACTGGTGGCCCCGTCAAAGACCCCGTAAAGGTTGCCAGCCTGGAGCAGGATGTCCTCGTTTATATTTCCACTACCCTGTTCCCGCAAGGTCTCTACGGCATTGATTCTTGTCTGTCGCTCAATCGTGCAGACAGTATGGTCAGGGGGAAAAAGATACATATTCACACTCCAATTGCTGCATGCACCATGAATGATCCGTCATTATTTTACCTGGCAAGGCCGCGAAAGACATTGGCCAATATCTTTTCATCTAATCTGGCGAGAAGCTCTTCTTCATACTGATCAGGTTCCGGAGAGACCAGCAAAATTTCTGCACCTTCAGTATCCTCATATCCTTGCGGAGCAGCGAGAGTTATTAGTGATTCCATGAAAATCCCGGCATCAAGGGAGATGCCTCGGTGTGCTTCCAGCCACAGATGACATTCATCATGAGTACCGGCATAGACAAAAATTAAATAATTCCCGTTACGCAGGCAAAGCAACCGGTAGCCGCCACCCAGATCATATTTTCTACAGTTTTGCAGACGCAGCTCACCGGATTTTGTCCGTTTACAGCGAAGACCATCTGTTTCCGCACCTGAATATCGCGCATCAGCATGTTCATTACCTGCTCCGCTCGCCTGGTAGCTATAACACCTTTCTTGTCTGATCTTCGTAACTTGTCCAACTGCCGGTCAAGGCTTCTTGTCTGATAAAAATTCTGTATCATATGCGTAATTTCGGTTGAAAGAATCCCGTAATCTTTCTCTGTGGCGTTCTGACTCCTGCAATCGATCTTTTAATCGTTCCCGATCTTCATATCCGGGTCTGATGATCTATCAGACATAGGCCAAACTCTTCAGTCAGCCTATGTCTGCCTGAAATTGTTCTTTTTACTGACGAAAAGTAAAGGTATACTTAAAGGTCTTCGGATCAAGCCAGTCAATGGTTTCGGTGCCGATCTGGGCATAAGGATACCCGAAGGTGTTCAGCGGCACTCCGTGCTGCGGAGGATTCAGGCGAAGATCACGTCCCATGGCGAGTTTCACCCTGTATTGATCCCAACCACCCCAGAAATACTCTCGATAGTGCTTGGTTTTGGGATCAGCAGGTTCCAGTTTTTCCACGAGCATCATCTTGCGCACGTCAGCAGGGTCCACCGGAACCCAGTCATATCCGGGCAGGTAGAATTCTGCCCAGCAATGCTGCCATGTGGAAATATCCTCTTCCGCCTTTTTTCCCAGGCGGATACCGAAAACCTCGCGGGCAGGAACGCCAGCGGCCCGGCAGAGGGAAACGAAAACAGAATGGATATCGGTACATTTTCCACCTGGTTTTTCCAGAAGTAAACAGACATTACCAGGACCGCAACCGCGGGTATTGGGATCGCGGTACATATTTTCACATACCCAGTCATAAATCGCCTTGGCTTTTTCCAGTACGGTTGTTTTACCCTTGGTGATCTGATCGGCCAGCGCTTTCACCTGACCATCGATCGGGCCGAGACTGGTCGGGGCGAGGTCTATGGCGTAATCAGCAGGATCCCAGGCCGCCTCTTTGGCGGGAAAATCCCGGCGCAGCACCTCCTGGCGCACGACATGAAACGACAGGGTCAGCTTGCGGTTCGCAGCTCCTTTGTTCCATCGTGCATACAGGATAGGTGTGCTGTAGACCTGATCACTGTAAACGGCCGACTCGGCATAATCACCGCTAACGCTCACTTTGCTGATAAGCTGATCCCGATCCGAGAGGGGATATGGAATCCAAAGTTGTGCCTCTTCATTGGTATTATGCCCGGAAAGATCAAATTCCATGGTAATTGTTCCGCTGCCCTCATTGCCGGCCCAAGCCCACACCGGCATCAGCAGAAAGGCAACCGTTACTAAAAGACTCCATAGTTTTTTCATTCACTTGTCTCCATTCTGTTATTGTTTTGTTATCCATGTTGCGGGCAGTAGGCTGAAATCGGTAATGATAACACCAGATCCTCGGAGATTAGCCAGTTTGCTCTTCCCCGCATAGAGGAAGAGATCGCCAGCACCCAGCGCACAAAATGATATACCCAGAAAAAAACGAACACTCTGGACAGAAAACTTCTCACGCTCGACCCGCCTCGATTGAAGCCCCCAGGGCACCGATGATGCTGGGATTTTCCGGGACAATCACCTGCACATTGTCCAACCTCCTGCGCACCATCTCGACGATACAGGGGTTGTTGGCTACACCGCCTGAAAAGGCAATGGTGTCGCCATAACCGACTCGGTTGAGCATGGAAAGGATACGATCGGCAACCGAGGCATGCACCGCCCTGGCAATATGCTGCCGGGGCACACCCCGGTTTTTCAGGGAAATGACCTCGGACTCGGCAAAGACAGTACACATGGAGTTGATCTGCACCTCCTGGTCTGATTCCAGGGCCGCCGGGCCGAACTCACTCAAGGAGTAGGCCAGCGAGGCGGCCATGATCTCCAGGAAACGGCCGGTTCCGGCGGCACACTTATCGTTCATCTGGAAATTCACCACCTGTCCCCTGTCACCCAGGGAGATCACCTTGGAATCCTGACCTCCGATATCAACAACGGTGGTCGCCTCAGGCAGGAAGGCGTGAATGCCAAGACTATGGGCCTTAATCTCGGTGATTACCTCATAGGCAAAATACTCTTTCACCAGATGACGGCCATAGCCGGTTGCCACAACAGAACAGGGCTCATACTCCTGAACCATCTCCTGAACCTGCCGGTGCGGTTCAAACCCACTTTCCCTGATCTTGAAATCAACCAGCTTGCCCCCTTGCATGGCGGAAAGCTTGATGGCCCGTGAGCCCAGATCCACTCCAACAAACATCTTCTCCTCTGCTTCTTGGGTTTTACCCACGTATCTGCTCAAGAAAGGCCTCAACCCGCGTCTGGATCTGCCCCACATCCTCAGGCGAGTAGTCCGATTCGATGAACATGTAGGGGATCCCCGCTTTGGCGCAGGCCTCACGGATGCGAATCTCTTCAATGTTATAGGTATGACAGAACTGCAGCGAATAATGGATGATACCGTCGGCGCCGGACTCCCGGAACTCCTTGAGTACCTGCTCAATCCGTTCATCATTAGGGGTAAAACAGGAACAGTCGATATTCATGTACCTTCTGGTCAGATCGGTAAGGATGGTCTCCATATCCGTTGCATCTTCCTCCATCAGATCCTTGTAATAACGGGTGCCGATGCAGCTTTCTTCATTGACGATCACCGCCCCGGCACTCTCCACCAGATTGTGCAGCTTCCAGTTGGGCAGAGCCATGGGCACCCCGGCCACCATGATCCTGACAGCATCCTTGCCCGGCACCGCCTCTCCTTGAGCGATCCGCTGCTCCAGCTCATCGCACAACTCGTTGACCTTGGCGGCGAAACGCACCGGCTCGTCATAAAAGGCAATCTGCTCCACCAGCAGCACATCCTTGCCGGAAATCGGGGTCGGTTTGGTATGACGCAGGGTGTTGAGCCGCTGCAGGGCCCTCCGTTTGTCATTCATCACCTTGACAGCCTTATTCAGCCCTTCCACCGTCACCTTTCTGCCCGATACCTCCTCGATCTTCGCCTTGAATTCCTTGACCTCGTGCAGCCACATTTCCCGGTCGGACTGTTTTTTCATCTGCGGAATTTCCATGACATAGGTGGGGACCATGGTGTCAAGGATCTCCCAGGTCTTCTTCTTGGCATCACAGGTGGTCTCCCCATAGACGAAATCAACCGCCTGAATATAAGGACAGACCCGGCCGACCTTGAAGCCGAAGGCCGACTTTACCATGGGGCAGATATTGCGGGGTAGGATCTTCTCCGCATCTGGGATGGACCCTTGCGAACCTCCGCACAAGCCTACGCAAATGCCACCTGCCGCCAGAACCACCTCTTCCGGGATATAGACACAAAAGGTGCCAATGACAGGACGTCCTTCCGCCTTGGCCGCCAGCAGCTCCTTGATCCGCCCGCCATGAAGCTCGGCGATCATCCCGTCAAAGTAGACCATCCTGGCTGGCCGGTTTTTCTGGGTCAGATAGGTCTTGCGATAGATCTCACCCAGCATCAACCGCATCTTGTCAAACCGCTCCACATCCATTCCCAATTCCTTCCACATCTCAGGATAGGCCTTGATCTCAAAAGACTCTGCATTCATTGGTTATACCTCTTCCTCAATTTTTTCAGAAAATAGACAATCCTTACAAACACCTGAAAAAGCACGATCAAACAATAACAATTCATCTTTACCGACACTCATCTATTAGTCAAATAGGAAATATCGATAAATGTTGATGCAATTATTGGCTTTTAGCCAAATACTAATATGGCTCTGCCCTATTTTCAGTTGAATGATTATCTTCTTAACAAGACCAAGAAACCAACCCCAACAAGGAGGTCTCGTTATGAAGATGCCAGAACTTTCTCTTATAGAATGGCAGCGTCG
>CAITDH010000118.1 GCA_903891045.1 uncultured Desulfobulbaceae bacterium
ATAAAAAATGGCCTTTGTGGATGAAGCAAAATTTTTCGTAAAGGCTGGTGATGGCGGCAATGGTTGTGTCAGCTTCCGTCGTGAAAAGTATGTCCCCAAGGGCGGCCCAAGTGGTGGTGACGGCGGCAAAGGCGGCAGCGTCTTTATTGAGGCATCAAACAGGCTGCAATCCTTGATTGATTTCCGCTATCGCTCCCATTTCAAGGCGGAGAGGGGTACCAACGGCCAGAGCAAAGACATGCATGGCCGTAATGGCAATGACTGTTACATGAAGGTCCCTGTGGGTTCGGTGATCAAAGACAGTGAGACCAGAGAGGTGCTCGCCGAGTTGATGGCTGATGGCGAGACCTTCCTGGCGGCCAAAGGTGGTGGTGGCGGACTGGGTAACGCCCATTTTTCAAGCGGCTCCAACCGGACACCCCGTTTTGCCACAAAAGGGAGAGTGGGCGAAGAACTCTGGCTGCGGATTGAATTGAAGCTTATCGCCGATATCGGCCTGGTGGGCCTGCCCAATGCCGGTAAATCAACCCTTCTTTCCAGGCTCTCTGCCGCCAATCCCAAGGTGGCCAGCTATCCCTTTACCACCCTGGAGCCTCAGCTTGGGGTGCTTCAGTTCAGGTACGAAGATCCATGTATTATCGCTGACATCCCGGGACTTATTGAGGGAGCACATGATGGGGCGGGCCTGGGGCATACGTTCCTGCGGCACATCGAACGAACCCGCATCCTGCTGCATGTAATCGATGTCTCTTCAGATGATGTGCAAACTGACTTTAAGGTTATCGAGAATGAACTGCGATCCTATCGGGAAGATCTCCTTGACAGAACCCAGATTCTTGTCTTGAATAAAACCGATATTGCTGATCCTGAAAAAGTTAACGATGCGGTAACACGTTTTACCGGTATGGGTTTCCAGATAGCCCTTATCTCTGGTCTTACCGGGGAAGGAATTCAGCATCTCAAAGATCTCCTTGAAGAAAAACTTGAAGAGTTACGGAAACTTGATCGCCAGGAACAAGAGAGAAAAGATCAGGAAAATGCAATACCCGAAGTAGATAGTGAATGATTTCCGCAACGACAACACCGAATAACATGTTGAGTTTATTTGACTTTATTTAATTATGACCACTCAGATAAGCAGAGAGGATGGCCTCTACTATCGTCAGACTCTTTTTGATAAGGCCAAACGTATTGTTATCAAGGTTGGCAGCGCCGTCCTCACCACCGAGTCGGGCATCAATCAGAATGTTGTGGAAAATATTGCCAGGGAGTTGTCTTTTCTCAAGGACACTGGACGTGAGGTTATCCTCGTTACCTCCGGGGCTGTGGCCGCCGGCAGAAAAAAAATTGTTCTCAGCGACACCCTGAAGGTCGGCCTCAAGGAAAAACAGGCCCTAGCCGCAATTGGCCAGTCCTGTCTGATGCAGACCTACGACGAGGCCTTTCAACGACACGGCAAGATCATCAGTCAGCTCCTTCTGACCCACGCCGATCTCGCCAGCCGGGACCGGTATCTCAATGTCCGCAATACCATCCTCACTCTGTTCCGTTTTGGGGCCATTCCCATTATCAACGAAAACGATCCTGTTTCCGGCGAAGAACTTCGCTTTGGGGACAATGATACCCTAGGGGCCCTGATCACCAATCTCATTGAGGCCGATATGTTTATCTGTCTCACTGATGTCGACTGTCTTTATACCGGCAACCCTCTGTCTGACCCCTCGGCCCGCCCTGTTTATACCGTGGCCCGCGTTACCCCGGAAATTGAGGCCATGGCCGGTAATGTAAAAAGCGCCCTTGGCACCGGCGGTATGCAATCAAAGATTCGGGCCGCCAAGATGGTGGCAGCGGGTGGCGGCAGCTCTTTTATCGGGCCTGGTCGCGAGAGCGCCATCTTGCAGAAATTATTCAGCGGGGAGATGATTGGCACCTTCTTTCTCCCAGCCGAGGATAAGATTCAGCGCCGAAAACACTGGATAGCCTATGTGCTCCGCCCCAAAGGGTATTTAGTCCTTGATGCTGGTGCCTGTACGGCTCTTTGCAAACATGGAAAAAGCCTTCTTTCTTCTGGTATCCTTGAGGTCCGAGGTGAGTTCGGGGTAGGGGAGGCTGTCCATTGTCTTGACAGCAACAATCAGCCAATAGCTGCGGGCTTGGTGAATTACAGCTCGGTCAACCTGGATATCATCAAGGGCCATCACTCCGATGTGATTGAGTCCCTGCTTGGCTTTAAGGATTGCGATGAAGTTATCCATCGGGACAATCTGGTTCTCTTGTAGGAGCATAATAAAAAATGTCACAAAATCAAGAAATTGAGAAGAATATCTGCGAAATGGCCCAAAAGGCAAAGAAAGCGGCCCGCAATCTGATCTCTTTATCCACTGAGACCAAAAATACCCTTCTCCGGCAGATGGCTGAGGCCCTTGAGGAAAAACGGCCATTTATTCAGCAAGAAAACCAGAAAGATCTGGCAGCAGGAAAACAGAAAGGGCTGTCTGCGGCTATGCTGGATCGCCTGGAGCTCTCAGACAAGGTGATGGCCTCAATGATTGCCGGTCTGCGGGAAGTTGTCGCCTTGTCCGATCCCGTTGGCGAGATCCTGAATCTCACCAAAAGGCCCAATGGCTTGATGGTGGGAAGGATGCGGATACCTCTGGGGGTGATCGGGATGATCTATGAGTCCCGTCCCAATGTGACCGTGGATGCGGCGGCGCTTTGCCTGAAGGCTGGTAATGCCATTATTTTAAGAGGTGGATCAGAGGCCATTCATTCCAATCTGGCCCTGGCAGAGGTTTTACAGGGAGTCCTCGCCGCCCATGGTATAGATCCTGCGGCCATCCAGGTGATTCCGATAACGGATCGTGCAGCAGTCACAGTGCTTCTGGCCCAGGAAAAATTCATTGATCTGATCATTCCGCGCGGCGGCGAAGGATTGATTCGCTTTGTCACCGAGTCTTCGCGGATCCCGGTGCTCAAGCACTACAAAGGGGTCTGCCATATCTTTGTGGACAGCTCTGCCGACCTCGTCAAAGCCACACCGATTATCATAAACTCGAAGACCCAGCGTCCTGGCGTCTGCAATGCCCTTGAAGGGCTGCTCATTCATCGTGATATCGCCGCCAGTTATCTGCCAGTCATTGCTGAAGAACTTCGTGCAGCCGGGGTGGAGCTTCGTGGTTGTCCTGAAAGTGTTGCCCTGGTCTCCACAATCATTCCTGCCTTACCAGGTGACTGGGGAACTGAATTTCTGGGATTGATCCTCTGCGTGAAGGTCGTTGGCACGCTCGATGAGGCCATGACCTATATGGCTGAATACGGCTCACAACATACCGAGGTGATCATTACTGAAGATTACAGCAATGCCCAGCGTTTTCTGGCCGAGGTTGATGCCTCGGCCGTCATGGTCAATGCCTCGACTCGCTTCAACGATGGTGGCCAGCTTGGCCTGGGGGCCGAGATCGGAATCAGCACCACGAAGTTGCACGCCTATGGTCCAATGGGACTCGAAGAACTGACGAGCAAAAAATTTATCGTCTATGGCGCCGGACAGGTACGGAGTTGAATCCACGCGTAGGACTTCTGGGTGGTACCTTTGATCCTGTTCACAACGGACATCTCCAGATGGCCGAGATTGCACAGGATTTTTGTGATTTGCAAGAGGTCTGGTTTATCCCCACGGCCGTGCCACCTCATAAAAATCTGCAAGCTATCGCCAGTTTCAGCCATCGAGCTCATATGATTCAATTGGCCTTGGCCGGCAGACCTGATTTCAGGCTATCCACCATAGAGGCCAGTCTGCCTGAACCGTCTTATACGATTGATACCTTACGATATTTTCACACCCATGCAGACAGCGCCACGGATTTTTTTTTCATCATTGGCGCAGATGCGTTTCTTGATATCACGACCTGGAAGTCATACCGAGATGTTCTCCAGGCTGCTCATTTTGTGATATTGGACCGGGCTGGATACGACTCTCGGGAAGTGAAGGAACTTATAACAAGGCTTGACTATGAGCCGGACGATTCTTCACAGATCTGGCATCATTCATCCTTCCAGAAAAAGATTTTTTTCCTTTTTGTCCCGGCAATGCCGATTATTGATATTTCCTCCTCTGATATTCGTCAAGGAATCAAGGAGAATAGGCCGGCTACCGGGGCTATGCCGACTGCTGTCCTTGATTATATCCAAACGCACAGCCTTTATGTCTGACGGCAAGAACTTCCCATAATAATTTAGCTCTCTCTCTGTCTTTGATTTGTTATTGATGTGAGGCGCACCCTTGACAGCCTCCCTTTTTATCATGTTATAATAAAACTGTGTCGCATTGTTGTACTTGCTTGAATATCCACGGATTATCCAATCAAGAAATTATTTTTGTGAAGGAAAAAAGTCTTGACTCACCAACCCACCCAAATAACTGCGCCATCTTCTCTAATTAAAGTCCTTATTGCTGATGACTCCTGGGTTTTTCGCCGGATCTTGCGTGATATTTTTAAAAAGATGCAACATATTCAGATAATGGATGATGCCGCAAATGGGATTGAGGCCCTTGAGCAGATTATCAAGCATAGGCCTGATGTCCTTATTCTGGATATGGAAATGCCGATCATGGATGGGATAACGACCTTGCAACATCTGATGATTCATACCCCGACTCCGACCATCATGTTTTCCAGCTTAAGTCAGAATGGAACAGCCCGGTCTTTTGACGCGCTCAAGTATGGGGCTGTTGATTTTGTGGCCAAATCCTCCTTTTTTAAAGGCAGTGATATGGCGGCCGATAACGAACTGATTATCAAAAAAGTAACTCAGGCATCCAACGTCTCCGTCAAATCCATTGATCCCATGCAGTCGGCAATTAGCAAATGTGAGATCCATGACGCCCAGCAGCTGTTTTTTTGTGAAGACTGTGGGGCTAAAAATGTTGTGGATATGCAAGCATATTTGACATATGGCAGTGTGCAATGCAGTCACTGTGGTGATGATTTGAAATTAAGCACTCATGAGAGATTGCGGCGTCTTTCTTATGTCGTGGTGATGGGTGCAGGAGAGGGTGGATATGGCAATCTCCTGCAAATTATTCCCTCTC
>CAITDH010000119.1 GCA_903891045.1 uncultured Desulfobulbaceae bacterium
CCATTGACAAAGTACTCGTTCTAAACGCTCGGATTCTTAGCGGCAAAATGGCAAAATAGGGTCAGGGTAAAATTAAACTTTTTCTTTACGCCATCCTGCTGGCCGCCCCCTCTTATTAGGTGTTAGCCGTCTGCCGGTCAATGCCTCTATCTCTTCTTTAAATCGGTCATTCCCAACGGCCATACCTTTATGAGTGTCGCGCCGAATCTCTTCCAATAACTCGCCTTCTATGTGATGGGTGAAAAGCTCACGATAATTTTCCAGCCTTTCAGGAATCGAGATTCCCAATGATAGATACTCCTGGTGGGGTGTGCATAAATCTGCCCCCTTTCCCATTCCATTTATTTGGTAACTGGACCAGCGGTATTCTCCCGGGCTTGCCACAATTCCTGCCCGAACAGGATTGAGTTCAATATATTTATACAATTCAAGCAGATAACGATCCGACTGTACCAGACAAGATTTAAATCTGCCTTCCCACAGGGTGCCGCTACGGTGATATTCAAAGTTGAAATATTGAACATATCTACGCCCCAATGACTGCATCATTCGACTTACGCCACCCTCCTGTCTGGGGGTACACAATAAATGAACATGGTTTGTCATCATCACCCAGGCATGGACTTCTACGTTGTACTTTTTTGAATATTCTTGAAGCCAACCCGCATAGGCCGCATAATCTTCATCAGAAACAAAACAAACCTGACGATTATTTCCGCGCTGGATAACATGAACCGGTATATCTGCTGGAGCTATTCTTGAAAGTCGAGCCACTCTATTCCCACTATCTGATTTGATGAGAGTCTCAATTCTATGTGTGATGAGTCTGCGTCTCACCATGCCTAAATGCAAGATTTAATTTTACTCTGACCCTCGTTTATACTCCCTGACCCTCTTTTATACTCCGATCTAGCCGACTCACTGCTGGATGGGGCGGATGTTGCCGGCAAACTGAGCGCGGGCGAACTGAGCGCCCTGCTCCGTGACAGCGGCCGGGGGGAAGAAAAATGATTGATGACGGAAGATTATTGCACGCGAACGGTACAATAGAGAGCAACAGAGATCACGGGGACACCGTCCGCGGGATCAAAAAGGCCAGATAGTCCCGCTCAAAACGCCGGAGGCCGGACCTGGTCCAGCGATAGTCCCGCACCCCGCCCACCCCGGTGGCCCGCAGGTAATGGAGGACATCCTAGGGGGCGGGCAGCCACGGGCAGACCTGCCTTCCAAACTGTTATAAACTTGTCAACTTGGAAGCTAGGCACCATTGTATTTGCTATTAAAATCCAGTGCAGCGATTTGTTGGGCATGAACCGTCACCTTCGGCAAAGATCTATCTCTGACCACCTCGAAAGATCGGAATGCCAAGCGGGCCTTAGTGATTTCGACGTCATCAGGACAAGGATCGATCTTTTCGGCGACTTGTGTTGCCGTAAATTCGCTTCGCGGTCCTATGATCACTTCACGGAGCCTCATTGCATTGCAGTAGGGCAAGAAGTAGAGTTCCCCCTCAGAATGTGAGTCCTCCAACTTTATGATCGTACGGACCTCTTTCTCATATTGCCAATGACTGAACTTGGTTGTGAGTAGCTTGTCACCAAAGGAACTGTTCGTTTCGCTAGGTAGCGAATGCTCTAGTTCCGCCTTCAACATGGCTCCCGTGTAGTTAACCTCCATCGCCCATTCATCTGGAATGTCGAATCCGAGGGCGAGTCCTCGGTGCTTATCGGCATAGTGACTCCAGAGAACTGGGTTGCTCCAGGCTTTGCTAAA
Organism: uncultured Desulfobulbaceae bacterium; assembly: GCA_903891045.1. Lineage (GTDB taxonomy): Bacteria > Desulfobacterota > Desulfobulbia > Desulfobulbales > Desulfocapsaceae > UBA2270. Next base: position 1,774 of record CAITDH010000119.1, read on the forward strand.
ACACAATACGCCAACTGACCTGTTCGTCTCATCCTTGAGCGTCTGGAAAACTACTCGGTCTTGGGGTGACCCAAGTTCCACGCATAGAAGTTCGAATGGATCATTCATATCTTTGAATAGCGATAGCTTTAGGCGCTTCTTGTGGAGCGACTCCAGCGCCCACTTTTCCGACATCAAATGGTATCCACGCATTTCCTTCATGCCCAACAAGTAATTCTGCTGATCTGTATATCACCCCGACTTGCAGAGGTGATGCATGTTTTTCTTTATAAAAAATCTCATGTTCTTTGGCTTGTCACCCTGAAAAATTCTGGTAATGTACCAATATTTCGTTAAATAATCTTGAAAAATTCGCTATGTTTGAATGTTCGCTTTTCTGTATATCATCCAGAATACAAGGATATACAATTTCTGGATAACTTCATATGCTACAAGTCCCTGGTATGGTGCCGGCATATTTCGAGGCACGCCTTGCGGCAAAGAATATTTCAGAAAATCTTCGGAATAAACGGGGAAGAGGCAGGCTTCCAAGTTGACAAATTGGGCAGAGGGGAGTGCCTTAATTTTATCTTGACGGCTCCACTCAGCTACAAAAAGCAAAGAGAAGACCGATCCGCTACCGGGGTAGAACCGGTGTCACAGGCAGACTCCTCGCCCAGCTTCGAGACAGCAGGCGTGGAGGAGGAAAAGGATTGCCGGCAGGTTTATTTCCTGCGGGCAATACAATAGATACTGACATAGGTCACCGGGACACCGTCGGCAGTGCCGAAACGGGTCAGATAGTCCCGCTCAAAAGACCGGAGGCCGGGCCTTGTCCAGCGATAGTCACGCACCCCACCCACACCGGTGGCCCGCAGGTGATGGAGGACATCCCTGGGGGCGGCCAGCCACAACCGGTTCTGCTCCGTTTCCATCTGTTCCAGAACAAAATCTTTTTCCAGTAACGAGGCGATCTGCTCCGGCGTGCGGTAGCTGAGGCCGACACCGGTCAGTTCCGTAAACTCGGCCAGGGTGCCGGGGCCAAAGATGGAAAAGGCGAGGAAGCCATCCCGATCCAAGGCCTGAGCCAGGCGATGCAGGAATCCCGGCAAGTCAGCCAGCCACTGGAAGGTGGCGCTGGAGATGGCCAGGGAAAGCCGCTCCGGCAGCGGGAGTTCTTCGATATCACCAAACCATGGCAGCAGCTTTGGCATCCTCTCTTGTGGAATCCCGGCCCTGACCGATTCCCCAAAATCAGCAACCAGATCATTGACATAAAGGGTTCCCACCTGCTGCTGCCGGCAGAGCATCCGGGTCAGCAGCCCGGTACAGCAACCGATCTCCAGCACCCGCTCATAACTGATGGCAGGGACCTGCCCGGCAAGTTCCAACAGCCGCGCGCCGACCCGCCTCTGCACCGTGGCGTGGAGGTCATAGGTAGCCATGGCCTGCCGGAAACAGCGGGCCACCCTCTCCTTATCCAGGGTCATGGGCTCTCTCTTCTCCCTGCTTGTGCTCATCACAGGGTGGCCACCAGCTCATCCCAGCTTTGCCAGCCATAAAAGGGGAAATGGGCCCCCTCGATCCTGTGGACCTTTTTCCCCTGCCAGAAGGCAAGCTGATTAGCGGTGGGCACCACCAGATCCTTATCAGCGACCACAATCTTGGTGTAGATTGCATCCTCGGCAGGCCAGCAGCTCACCTGCCCATGCAGGGCCGCAAGCTCCAGATGCTGATTCTTCACCGACCGCTGTGGTTGATTTTTGAGAAAGGTTTCGACACTCCGATGATCCCTGCACATGCGGCGGTAGAACTTCAAGCGGCTGGCCTCACTGAACTGCGCCAGGGTCGCCTCATAGAGTAACACCGGAATACCGAACTGGTCATGGATGGGACAAAGGGTTCCGTTGACGGCAATCGCCTTCCGCAGACGATGCGACCAGGGCTGAAATATCTGCTGTCCGGCCCACACCCCCATGGACCAGGAGATGAGGACTATATCCTGATAGCTTCGGAACAGGGTCGCCAGATCACAATCAAGGCTCAGATCGTAGTAATCGAAGAGCATGAGCAGATCATAATCCCGGACGCCGATGGGCTGAAACGGGGTGGCGTCCATGCCCCAGCCATTACAAAAGATGATCAGCCGATCCTGTTGGCGTTGATGCAGCCATTCGCTTTTCATCTGGTGCCCCCTCCCCTTATCCGACCCTGAGAGCTGACGGCGGCAAGTTCCCGGGACAAAATAGCAGGAAGTCCCTGCAGATCCGGCCAGGCCATATCAGCGGTCAGGGAGAGACGGAAACGGGCGGTGCCTTCGGGCACGGCAGGCGGGCGCACCGGAAAGATGAGGAAGCCGTACTCCTGCAGCTTTCCGGCCAGCCCCACCGTTTCCTGGTCACCGCCGATAATCAGCGGAATGATATTGGTATCGCCGCCCGTGGAAAGCCCTTGCTGCTGCAGGGCCTGACGCAGTTGGAGGGAGAGCGCGGCCAGGTGACGCCGCTGTTTGCCCATGGCCTGCTGCTGTTGAAAGACAAAGCGATTCCAGTTGAGCACCACCGGCGGCAGGGCCGTGGTAAAGATCAGCGACCGGCTGTGATTGATCAGATAGTCACGAAGATCCTGACCACAAATGACAAAGGCGCCGATGGAGGCCAAGGCCTTACCGAAAGTGCCCATCAGCAGATCGATATCAGCGACAACTCCCTGCTCTTCCGCCTTGCCCAGCCCTGCCTCCCCGTACAGGCCAACCGCATGGGCCTCATCCACATAGAGCAAGGCGTCAAACTCTTTTTTCAACTGCACCAGCCGGGAAAGGTCGGCCACGTCGCCATCCATGCTGAAGACCGACTCGCTGACCATCACCACCCGCTCATAGCGCTGGCGATGGGTGACCAGCAAGCGTTCCAGCTGGTCATAATCGCGATGGGCAAAACGTTTATGGGTGGCCAGGCAGAGCTGCATGCCGTCATGGATGGAGGCATGATTCAACTTGTCGGAAAGGATCAGATCATTTTTGCCGAGCAGGGCCGGCAGGATGCCGATATTGGCATGATAGCCGGAGTTGAACAACAGGGCAGCGGGACGCCCATAGGCCAGGGCCAGATCCTGCTCCAGCTGATGGGCCAGGGCCGTATCACCTGCAAGCAGCCGGGAAGAAGCCGCGCCCAGACCATAGCCCTCAAGCAGGTTCCCCGCATCCATCCCCTCATAAAAGCGGCGGAGCAGAGAGGCATCCCCGGCCAGCCCCAGATAATCATTGGAGGTCAGATTCAACAGTTCTTTTCCCTGGCACTGAACATGGCAGCCTTGGCGACCGGCAAGAGGCCTGAGCTGCCGCAGCCGTCCGCTTTCCTGAAGCCTGATCAGCTCTTCCTTGTAATCAGCGCTCATAGCCGCCCCTCGCGCCCGCCACCACCTCAACAATAGCCGCAGTCAGGGTCTGCAAATCTTCCACCGTCATACAATAGGGCGGCATCACATAGACCAGACGACCAAAGGGCCGCACCCAGACCCCGCGCTCGACAAAGGCCGCCTGCATCTCACGCATGTACACCGGCTCTTTCAACTCCACCACGCCGATGGCCCCCAGCACCCGCACATCCACAACCTGCGCCAGTTCCCGGCAAGGCGCCAGACCCTTTTCCAAAAGCTGCGCAATCCGCTCCACCTGCTGCTGCCAATTGGATTCGAGCAGGAGCCGGATGGAGGCACAGGCGACATGACAGGCCAGGGGATTGGCCATGAAGGTCGGGCCATGCATGAAGACACCGGGCTTGCCCCGGGAGACACCCCGGCCCACCTCGGCAGTGGCCAGGACCGCGGCCAGGGTCATAGTCCCGCCGGTCAGGGCCTTGCCCAGACACATGATATCAGGGATGATCCCGGCATGATCGCAGGCAAAGAGGGCGCCGCTGCGGCCAAAACCAGTGGCAATCTCATCGGCAATCAGCAACACGCCATAGATATCGCAGAGCTGCCGCACCTGCCGCAGATACTCCGGGTGATAAAAACGCATGCCGCCCGCGCCCTGAACAATGGGTTCGAGGATCACCGCGCCCAACTCCTGATGGTGCTGCTCGATCAACCGGGAAAATGAGGCGATATCACGGTCTTCCCAATCGTGTGAAAATGTACATTCGGGCCGATCGGCAAAGAAATATTGGGGCAGGACACCGGCAAAGAGTTGGTGCATCCCCCCCACCGGATCAGAAACCGACATGGCATGAAAGGTATCCCCATGATAGCCGCCACGGATAGTAAGAAAGCGGCAACGCTCGGGATGGCCGGCTGCATACTGATACTGGATGGCCATCTTCATGGCCACCTCGACTGCCACCGAACCCGAATCGCACAGGAAGACCTTGTCAAGGCCCGCCGGGGTCATCTCCACCAGCAGCCTGGCCAGCTCCACCGCCGGGGTATGGGTGAGACCACCAAACATCACATGGGACATGCGGGCCGCCTGCTCCTGCAGGGCCTGAACCAGGACCGGATGACTGTAGCCATGAATCGCCGACCACCAGGAGGCCATGCCGTCAATCAGCTCCCGGCCATCCATGAGGCGAATACGCACCCCGGCAGCAGATTCCACCGGATAGACCGGCAAGGGATCGGCCATGGAGGTATAGGGATGCCAGAGATGCTCCCGGTCGTAGTTGAGAAGGGTTTGGGTGTCCATCAAGGTGAATATTTCAGTGGTCAGGCTGTTTTAAAACCGGAATCCCATCTTGCCAATTGCTTGCAGATCCTGTTCCAGACCGTTGCCGGCGGTGGTCAGATAGTTGCCGACAATAGCGCCGTTGGCCCCGGCCCCAAAGCACTGATACTGATCGGGCCCGAACTGGTTGCGGCCTCCAGCCAGACGGATAACCGCCTGCGGGTTGATGAATCGGAACATGGCGATGGTGCGCAGGACCTCGGGAAAAGAGATGGGTTCCAATTCGGAAAAAGGGGTTCCGGCAATAGGGGTCAGGATATTGATGGGGATGGACATGACCGCAAGCTCCCGCAGCTCAAAGGCCAGCTGCAGGCGCTGCTCCCGGCTCTCACCCATACCGATGATGCCGCCGGAACAGATATCCATGCCCG
>CAITDH010000120.1 GCA_903891045.1 uncultured Desulfobulbaceae bacterium
CAATCATTTTTTCGCCGGTGAGCAGGAGTTGAGCGCCGTTCTGGTGGAAGGCCCCGGTGGTGTCAAAATTTTGCCAGCAGGATCAGGCGTCCAGAATTTTACCCGGCTCGATTCCCTGCAGAAGCAAAGACTGCTGGATGGACTCGACCTGATGCATAACGACTTTGATTTTGTGCTGATTGATACCGAGGCCGGCATCTCTGAAAATGTCACCTATTTCAATACCGCCGCCCAGGAGATCCTGGTAGTCACCACCCCTGACCCCACCGCCATCACCGATGCTTATGCCCTGATGAAGCTGCTCTCCACCCAGTACCATGAAAAACGGTTCAACCTGGTGGTCAATCAGGTCCAGACCGACGAAGAGGCCCTCGACGTGTACCGGAAGCTGACCATGGTCTCCAATCGCTATCTTGACATCTCCATTGACTTCCTGGGGTCAATCCCGGCAGACCGTCAAATGATTGACGCCATCAGAAAGCAGAAGGTGATTGTTGAACTCTACCCCACCTCCCGGATCACCGCCGCCTTTACCCAACTAGCTGGCACCTTGTGTTCGGAACAGATCACCTGCGAACCCAAGGGCGGTATCCAGTTTTTCTGGAAAAGGCTCCTTGATTTTGGCAGCAGGAGTTAACCATGCTCTATAACGCCCCTCCTCTGGACGATCATTCCGCGCTGATCAGAGACAACCTCTATCTCGTCGATATCCTTGTAGGCAGGATGGTTACCCAGGTTCCGTCCTTCATGAACAAGGATGATATGCGCAGCGCCGGTATGCTGGGACTGATCGATGCCGCCAACAAGTTCGATCCCAGCAAAAACATCCTGTTCAAGACCTTTGCCGAATACAGGATCAGAGGCGCAATCCTCGATGAGATGCGCAAACTTGACTGGTTTTCCCGTTCTCTGCGCGAGAAACAGAGCAACCTCAGCCGCACCATGACCAGACTGGAACGCAAGCTGGGCAGAACCCCGGAAGAAGAAGAGATGGCCCAGGCCATGGATATCAGCCTGGAAGAATACCAGCAGATCCTGGGCGAGGTCAGCCATCTTGGCTGTGTCAGCCTGAATGAAACCCTGGACAACTCTGAAGATGGTGTCTCCTTTCTTGATGCCCTTATCGATAAACGCTCAGACCTCTCCCCAGCCTCCCAGTTAGAAAATAAAGAGCTGACCAAGATAATGGCAAGCATTTTGCAAGAACTTTCCGAAAAGGAACGACTGGTCATCTCACTCTACTATTACGAAGAACTAACCCAGAAAGAGATTGCCGATGTCCTGGAGGTCTCGGAAGGTAGGATATCCCAACTGCACAGTCAGGCCCTGCTCAAATTGAAGACAAAGGTCCAGATGAGATTAGGGAACAGGGAATAAAAAAATCAGGAATCAGGATTCAGGAATTAAACATTTAACTTTCTCCATTCAACTGCAATGACCAGTTACTCTATCGCCATCCTGCTGATAAGCATCCTGTTCTGCACGGTAAGCACTGTGCTGACGATCATGCTCAAGCGGTCAAACAACAACCAGGGAAAACTTCTTGCCGAGATGCGAGCAGCCCTGGAGGTTCAGCAAACCAATGCTGAATACCAGGATGAGCAAAAGGGAAATTGCCGGACGGTAAATATCTTTGATGACAATCTACGTACGGCGGAACTGACCACCAGACTTCAACATCCTCGTCTAACCATGCAGCAAGGCAGCTCTTCCCCTGCCACCCCTGAACGCTACCAATATATTCAGTCGATGGTTGAGAAAGGCATGAATGCCCAGGAGATCGCGTCCATGCTCTCCATGTCCCTGCATGAAACCACGCAGCTTGTCACCCTGATCAAGATGGTGCGTCAACCGCAACCAAGCAACGAAGGACACCTGCCAACGCAGGAGATTGCAAGCAGCCAGGACATGCGCCCCGCAACACTTGCAAAACCCGGCAGACAAGGCAGCTATAAACAGGCCCCAAATCGACAACTACCTGACGCTATCAATAAATCCATCAAACTTGCCCGGTGGCTTAAAGGACGCGCCCTTGGCCCATACCTGCGGAAACAAAGCAGCCGGGAACCACCACCTCCCCATCCACTGCCACGAGATCAAGGCGCCCCTTGTCTCCCTGTACCGACGGGATACACGTAAGAAGTTTGCCAAACTCATAATAGCAGCATAACCAGCTTTCCTTGCAGATCTTAAGAAACAGGTAAGTTCTGTCGATAAGAGAGTAGGTGCGGCATAGAAAGGATGCAGTACCTCGAAGGAAGCGCTATTGGGGCACAACAAAACATTTGAACCTTTTTGCGACGCCATTAACTTTTACCTTTTGAGAAAACCTTATGGTATCAGGTAAATATAGTGCCCTCTCCGGGGCTGTTGCCCGTGAACAGAGCATGGCGAACATTGCCGCCAATCTGGCCAATGTCAACACCGCTGGTTATAAAAAGGCAAATGTCAGTTTCGAGTCCCTGCTGCACGGGGCCAAGCAGACCAAAGAGGCACAAGGCATCAATTATAGCCGCATCAAGGGCAACTTTACCGAGTTTAGCCCTGGGCCGATGGTCGAGACTGGCAACCCGCTTGATATGGCGATCCATGGCGATGGTTTTTTCAAGGTACAAGGGCCAAACGGCGTACTCTACACCCGGCGCGGCGACTTTGTATTAGACCAGAACGGTAATCTGCAAACCAGTAATGGCATGGCGGTACTCGATGGCTCCAATGGGCCGATCAATATACCTAACGCCACCATCAGTCAGATTTCTATCAGCAGTCTTGGTGAGATATCGACAATGGGACGTGATGGCAGCCGGTCGGTTGTTGGCAGCATTGGCGTCGTCACTATCAATGATACCAGCAAACTGAAGCGTGAGGCGGACACCACCTTTTCCCTGCAAGCAGATGGGCAGGAAACCATTGCCACCGAACCCACTCTCGTCATTGGCAACCTGGAAACATCCAATGTCAATATGACTGAGGAAATGACCATGATGATTAACAGTCTCAGGACATTTGAGACCTACCACAAGGTTTTAAAAAGCTACTCTGATCTCGGCCAGAAACAGGATGAACTGGGCAGCCTGGCTTAGTTTAAACGTTGTCCGGCATCTCTTTTTTGCCTGCCTCCAACCTCTAAAGGAAACAACACATGATTCGCTCACTCTGGACCGGCACCACCGGTATGACTGCTCAGCAGCTCAACATGGATGTCATTGCCAATAATCTGGCCAACGTAGCGACGACCGGTTTCAAAAAAAGCAGGGCTGATTTTCAGGATCTCATGTATCAGATCATGAAGGTTCCAGGAAGCAAATCTTCGGCCGACACCGAATCTCCAACCGGCATCCAGGTTGGCTTGGGCGTCCGCCCTGCCGCCGTGCAGAAGGTATTTACCGAAGGAGACCTGATCCAGACGGGAAATGAACTGGATGTGGCCATTGAAGGCGCCGGTTTTTTCCAGGTGGAGATGCCCAACGGAACCACAGCATACACACGGTCTGGGTCGTTTAAAAGAGATGGCAATGGCCGCGTGACCACCTCAGACGGTTACCCCATTCTTCCGGCAATAACCATCCCTGATGGTGCCAAGCAAATTACCATCAGCGAAACCGGTGTGGTCAGCGCCATCATTGGAGCAGCAACCACCAGCACCGAGATAGGCGCTTTTGAAACCGCCACTTTCACCAATAATTCCGGTCTGACCGCCATTGGTCGTAATCTCTTTGTCGAATCGGCCTCATCTGGCACCGCCCAGACCGCGATCCCTGGCAATGACGGCTATGGCACCCTGGCCCAGAACTATACGGAAGGTTCAAATGTCAATATAGTCGAAGAAATGGCATCCATGATCACAACTCAACGGGCCTATGAGATCAACTCCAAAGCCATCACAACATCCGATGAGATGATGAAGACCACCAATAATCTTATTTAAAAGCTGAAAACAAACATCTAAGATTTTTTACCAATCAGCCATGACAACAGAACATATAGAACATGATGGCTTCACCGGCGGCCGAAAATCAAGCAAGGGTGCAGACACTCTCTTTCTGCTTATTACTCTGCTATTTTGTGGAACGGCCGTCCCCTGTCATGCTTTTGACATCACCTTCCGCCCAACAGCCACTGTATCAGGCCCATCTGTCACCTTGGCAGACATTGCCGATCTGGACAATCAATCCGTACTGGCAAACGCTCTGGCCAAACAGACAGTAGCAACAAGTCCTGCTGCCGGACAAAAAAACGTCTTGGATACAAACAGCATCGTTCACAAACTGACAAAAACGATTGCCACTCCATCGGAAGTTAAATGGCATGGGGCAGGAACTGTGACCGTCGAACGCCAGGGAATCACTGTTACACCACACAGCGTTCAGGAAGTCATTGAGACCTACATAGCAAAACACGCCACATCCTTGCCAGGCGCTAAATACACCTTTACCTCCAAAGACCCGCCATTGCCTTTTCTGGTTCCCATCGGGGACTTACAATGGGAAGTAATCCCCTCAACGCCAGGAATTATCGGCAGCAACCGCTTTTCCCTTATTGGTCGCATTGACAATCAGGTCGTTAAAAATTTCTCAGTCCGCGGCACCTTGGAGGTATTAGCCCCAGTGGCCATAGCTATGTCCAATCTTCGCCGCGATGATATCGTCGCCAAAACTCAGATCCACATGGAGCCCAAAGATATCTCGACCCTCAAAGACCCTTGCCTGCAAGCGAGTCAGGTTATTGGCAAAAAGATGCTGAAAGCCGTCAAGGCTGGATCGGTGATCGATCTGGCATCCATTGAATTGCCACCAATGGTCAAGAAAGGAGCCCCTGTCAAAATTCTTTGTCAAAAAAATGGCATAGAACTGACCGCCACAGGTATTGCCAAAACAGACGGCAAACAGGATCAAATCATAAAGGTCAAAAACACCAGCTCTGACAAAGAGATCTTCGGCCGTGTAACAGCTCCGGGACTTGTCGAGGTACAAATCTGATATGAAACACTTCTTTATTATACTGCTGTCAGCCGCACTTCTGACAGCCTGCGCCAAACCACAGGAACACGTCGTAAATATTCCTGAACCTCTGGAAGAGGTCCAGACCGATGCAACCAAAACGATCTCCGAGGGCTCGCTCTGGCCAGGTGAACAGCATTCCCTGTATGCCGATCACAAGGCGCGGACCACAGGAGACATGGTAACCATCACTATCGCGGAAAAGGCCAGCGCCAGCAAGGAGGCATCCACCGATTCAAACCGGAACACCAGTCTGTCTGCCTCCATTCCTAACTTCCTGGGCCTTGAGAATTCAGCCGCAGTTACCCAAAATCCCAATATTGATCTTGCGGCCCTGATCAAGGCCGGTTTCGCCAACTCTTTCAAGGGCGCAGGCAAGACTGTACGCAAAGAAGACCTTGTCGCCTCTCTTACCACCCAGGTTATTCAGGTTTACCCCAATGGCAACTTAAAGATTCGAGGCGGTAAAGAGGTGCAGGTCAACGAAGAGACACAGGTTATTTATCTAACCGGCATAGTACGCCCTGTTGATATCATGGCCAACAACACGATTGATTCAAGTCATGTCCTGAATGCCAGGATCTCATACACCGGCAAGGGCGCGGTCAGTGACAATCAAAGTCCAGGCTGGATGAGCCGAGCTATTAACAATGTCTGGCCGTTCTAATTTGGAAGGTAATAGTTGAAG